>NZ_JAMZBE010000236.1:0-3219 GCF_024158645.1 Halomonas sp. 707B3 | reverse complement strand
CCCGATACCCCGCTCTATCCGATTCGGGAAGTTTCCCGCTTAACGGGTGTGAACTCGGTCACCCTGCGCGCCTGGGAGCGACGCTACGGATTAATTCGCCCCCAGCGGACCCCTAAGGGTCACCGGCTCTATGCCCAGGACGATATCAGCCGTATTGAACGCATTCTCCAGTGGCTCAACCGAGGCGTGCCGGTCAGCCAGGTCGCCGACCTGCTTGACCAGCCCGAAACGGTAGAGGCCCCCGCCCCAGATGCCGGGGACTGGTCTAGCCAGCGCCAGCAGCTTCTGGCGGTCATTGAAGCCGTCGACCTTCCCAAGCTGGAAGCGCTCTACCATCAAAGCCTAGCGCTCTATCCGCTAAGCGTGGCGATTAACGAGCTGTGGCAGCCCGTCATTCTAACCCTAGAAGCTAAATGGGCGGCGCAGCCAGATGATTTGGTGCGCCGCACCTTTGAGGCCTTTTTGCGTAGTCAGGTGGGTACTCGCCTGCACTACGCCAACCAGGCAACCCGCGGCCCGCTGATTCTGCTCAGCGCCATGCCCGATGACCCAGGCCCGCTGTGGGTACTGATGAGTGCACTGATGGCCAGCGAGCAGGGCTACCGAGTCCAGCTGTTTGATCATTCGCTGGCACTCGAAGACCTTGCACAAGCGGTGTCTCGCCTGCACTCCTCAATGGTTCTGCTCTCTAGCGGCCAGCGGGAATGCGACAACTATATTCGCGTAGCGCTACCCAAAGCCGCTGAAGCGCTGGGCGTGCCTATCGGCGTATGCGGTGAAGTCGCGCGCCTGCGTGAGAACGATCTGCGCGACGGTCCTGTTCATATGCTGGGCGACGATCTACCCCAGGCGATCGCCCGGCTACGCCCTCTGCTGCGTGAATCAGGCATTCTTTAAGCGCACGAAAAGTCGCCAACCTAAGGGCTTTGCATGAACCTGCAGCTTGTTTGGTTTCGCAGTGATCTACGTATTCATGACAATTCCGCACTCGCCGCCGCTGCCGCCAAAGGGCCGGTAGTGGCGGTTTTTTTGCGTAGCATTGAGCAGTGGCGTGACCACGGCCACGGCGCAAATAAGCTCGATTTCTGGGCGCGTGGTGTTAGCGCGCTTAAGGCCTCGCTCAATGGCTTGAATATTCCGCTGTTGCATCGCGATATTGGGCGTTTCGACGACGCCCCCAAGGCGCTTTTAGAGGTTGCCCGCGAGCATGGCATCAAGCAGCTCCACTTCAATTATGAGTATCCGCTGAACGAGCAGCGCCGCGACCAGTCGGTGCTGGAGACTTTTCAGCAGGCCGGTATTACCGCCCAAGGCCATCACGACGCGGTGGCGTTTGCCCCCGGTACCTTGCTGACAGGCAAAGGCGACTACTACGGCGTCTTCACCCCGTTTTCAAAAGCGTGGCACAAGCAAGTTACCGCCGAGCAGTTAGCCCTGCGCGACACGCCCAGCGTGCAGTCACCGCTAGCCATTGACAGTGATCCATTACCAGCACTGCCAACGCTAGATGATGAGCCGCTGGATGGGCGTCTCTGGCCTGCGGGTGAAAATGCTGCCAGCGATAACCTTGAGCGTTTTTTACGCTTTCGGGGTCGTCACTATAAAGATCAGCGTGACTTTCCTAAGGTGCGCGGCACGAGCGAGCTTTCGCCCTACTTAGCGCTGGGCGTTATTTCCCACCGCCAGTGCCTGCAAGCGGTCATGAGCGAAAACGGCGGGCACCTTGCCGATGGCGATGCAGGCCTTACCACCTGGGTAAACGAACTCATCTGGCGCGAGTTTTATCAGCATGTAGCGGTCGGCTTTCCTCAGGTATGCCGCTACCAGCCGTTTCAAGCGCACACCAAGCAGTTGCAATGGCGGGATGACGACGAAGGGTTTGCCGCCTGGTGCGAAGGCCGCACCGGTTATCCGATTGTGGATGCCGCCATGCGCCAGCTAGTGACGACCGGCTGGATGCACAATCGCCTGCGAATGATTACGGCCATGTTTCTCAGCAAGCATCTGCTGATTGACTGGCGGCGGGGCGAAGCCTTTTTTATGCGCCACTTGGTCGATGGCGAGTTTTGCGCCAATAACGGCGGCTGGCAGTGGGCAGCCTCAACGGGTACCGATGCGGCACCTTACTTCCGCATTTTCAACCCCACGACCCAATCCACGCGCTTCGACCCAGGCGGCGAATTTATTGCTCAGTGGCTACCCGAGCTCAAGACGTTGCCTGCCAAAGCGCGCCATGCGCCGCCTCAGGACATGCTCAACCCGATTGACTACCCAGCGCCCATCGTTGACCACAAAGCGGCTCGCCAGCGGGCGCTGGATGCCTTCAAAGCGCTCTCCAAATAACGTTAACCTCAGCACCTCTCCATAGCGGCGTCCCGCCGCTATTCTGCTAACTATCGCGTCCCTCTTCCCCAACACGCAACGCAACCAGGCAAGGAATCCGTGATGAACAACGATCAAGCCTTGGCCAACTTTTGCGCCTTCTTTAATAAACTAGACAATACCTGTACAGAAAAACTATACGAGGTATATACTGAGGGTGTTGTTTTCAACGATCCGCTGCATCACATTGAAGGTCGAGACGCGCTTGAGCGCTATCTCGCCACGATGTATGAGAACGTTGAACGCTGCCGTTTCACCTATCACTCGCAGCAACGACAAGCGAATCAGGCCTTTGTGACATGGACAATGGAGTTCGTTCATCCACGCTTGGCGGGTGGCAAGCCGATTCGTGTTGAAGGCTGCAGCGCCTTAACGTTTGAAGAGGACGGGAGAGTATCGCGACACCGTGACTACTTTGACGCTGGCGCCATGCTGTATGAGCACCTTCCTATCATGGGGCGCGTCATACGCTGGTTAAAGCAACGCCTTAGTTGAAAAAAGGGTGACCTCGTTTATGTGCACGCCCGTTGCGTGCTAACAGGCCGCTATAGGAGAGCAGGATGAGCACATGGAAAACGCCCCAACGCATTTGGCTAACCGGTGCTACCTCCGGTATTGGGGAGGCGCTGGCCAAGCAGTTCATCGCCCAGGGCCACAGCGTTGTTCTGAGCGCCCGCAACGAAGAGGCGCTCAATGCCCTTTGCGATGGTCATAGCAACGCTTACCCGCTGCCGCTGGATGTGAGCGACCATCAAGCCGTGCTTGCGGCGGGTGAACAGATCGCAGAGTGGCTGGGCGCATTAGACATTGCGCTCTTCAATGCCGGCACCTGTGAGT
>NZ_JAMZBE010000235.1:0-3391 GCF_024158645.1 Halomonas sp. 707B3 | reverse complement strand
CCAAAGCCTACGGCGATGGGCAGCGGCGTGTGTTCGCGCAGCTGATTAACGGCGCTTTCTAAACGCTCCGGTGTGGGGGCGCTGCCGCCCGTCACCCCCGCCACGGAAACGTAGTAGATAAACCCGGAAGCGTTGGCCAGCACTTTGGGCAGGCGCTTGGCATCGGTGGTGGGCGTAGCGAGGCGGATAAAATCGATGCCGTGCTGAGCGGCGGGCTGGCACAGCTCTTCGTCGTGTTCGGGCGGTAGATCCACTACGATCAGCCCGTCTACCCCGGCCTTGGCGGCATCGGTGAGAAAACGCTCGACGCCGTAGCAATAAATCGGGTTGTAATAGCCCATCAGCACGATGGGGGTGGTGCTGTTCTGTTCACGGAACTGGCGCACCATCTCCAGCGTTTTGGCTTGGGTCTGGCCGTTTTCCAGCGCTCGCAGGGCGGCTTTTTGTATGGCGGGGCCATCGGCCATGGGGTCGCTGAACGGCATGCCGAGTTCGATGATATCAACGCCTGCTTCCGGCAACCCTTGCAGCAGGCGGCGGGAGGTCTCGGCATCTGGGTCGCCAGCGGTGAGGTAGCTGACCAGCGCCGGGCGGTTTTGCTGTTTGAGCGCGGTAAAGCACGCTTCAAGACGCGACGTCGTGTTCATGCTGCTCTCCTCCACTAGCCTGCTCTCCTCCACTACATTGCTCTCTTGTAGGGCGCTCATACGTTTTTCACTCCGAATTTATCGCCCAGGTGGTGGGCCACGCTCATCATGTCTTTATCACCACGGCCACTGAGGTTGACCACCATCAGGTGCTCGCGGGGAAGTGTCGGCGCGCGCTTAGCCACTTCAGCCAGGGCGTGGGCAGTTTCTAGCGCGGGGATGATGCCCTCTTGGCGGCAGCAGATTTGGAATGCTTCCAGCGCTTCGTCATCGGTGGCGGAAACATACTCGACCCGCCCTTGCTCGTGCAGCCAAGCGTGCTCGGGGCCGATGCCGGGGTAGTCCAGCCCTGCGGAAATTGAGTGAGCGTCGATAATCTGACCATCTTCGTTTTGCAGCAGGTAGGTGCGGTTGCCGTGCAGCACGCCGGGGGTGCCGCCGTTCAGGCTGGCGGCGTGCAGGCCGCTGTTGACGCCTTTGCCGCCTGCTTCCACGCCAATCATCTTCACATCGGCGTCATTCAGGAAGGGGTGAAACAGCCCCATCGCATTGGAACCGCCGCCAATGCAAGCCACCAGGGAGTCCGGCAAACGGCCCTGTTTTTCGAGCATCTGAGCGCGGGTTTCATGACCAATCACCGCTTGGAAATCGCGCACCATCGCCGGGTAAGGGTGCGGGCCTGCCACGGTGCCAATGATATAGAAGGTGTCGTCGACATTCGTTACCCAATCGCGCAGCGCTTCGTTCATGGCATCTTTCAGCGTGCCGGTGCCTGAAGTGACGGGGATTACTTCCGCCCCTAACAGTTTCATGCGGAATACGTTGGGCTGCTGGCGCTCGATGTCGGTGGCACCCATGTAAATCACGCAGGGCAAACCAAAACGCGCTGCAACCGTAGCGGTGGCAACGCCGTGCATGCCTGCGCCGGTTTCCGCGATGATGCGCTTTTTGCCCATCTGCTTGGCCAACAATACTTGACCAATGCAGTTGTTAATCTTGTGCGCACCGGTGTGGTTAAGCTCTTCACGCTTGAGGTAAATGCTCGCGCCGCCAAAGTGCTCGGTGAGCCGCTCGGCAAAATAGAGCGGGCTGGGGCGGCCTACGTAGTCGCCCTGAAAATAGGCGAGCTGGCGCTGAAATTCTGGATCGTTTTTGGCGGTGGCGTACTCATCCTGCAGTTCAAGAATCAGCGGCATTAGGGTTTCAGCGACAAAGCGGCCACCGAAACTGCCAAACAGCCCGTTGGCATCGGGTAGGCTTAAAGGTTTATTCATCACGACCTCTGCGTTTTGGGGCGATTTAGGGTTGTGATGACGTTAGCGCAGGCAGGCGGGAAGAAAAATCGATAAGATGGCATCAACCTGTGAGTTTTACGCAACTATTGAAAGAGACATCCATGCAACACAGCCTGCCGCCCTTAAGCGCCCTGCGCGCCTTTGAAGCCACCGCCCGGCTAGGCAGCGTGACCGCCGCCGCCGATGAGCTAAGCGTGACCCACGGCGCGGTAAGCCGCCAGCTTAAGAGCTTGGATGAGCATTTTGGCGTGGCGCTATTCACCAAAGCTGGGCGGGGGCTAGTGCTCACTCACCACGGTGAACGGTTGCAAAGCGGCGTGGGGGAAGCCTTTGCGAAACTCAGGGATAGTTGCACCCGGCTCAAGCATGAGGTGGAAGAAGCGCCGTTTACCCTGGCCTGCCCCGGCAGCCTGCTGGCCCGCTGGCTGATTCCCCGTTTAGACCGCTTAAACCAGGCGCTGCCGGAGCTAAAACTTCAGGTGGTGGTGAGCGATTCCGAGCAGCCCGGCCAGCCGGAGACCAGCGCAACGCTGGCCTTTTTCGAGCCACCGTGGCCTGACGAGGGCGAGCTGATTGAGCTGATGCCTGAGGAAATTTGCGCCGTGACCAGCCCACGCTTGGTGGATGCGTGCCATGCATCTCATCCCGCATCGCTGTTTACCAACAAGCTCCTTTATACCGCCTCACGCCCCCAAGCGTGGCCCCAGTGGGCAGACGCCCAAGGGCTGGAAACCACCGCATTGAAAACAGCCCTCCAACAGGGCCAAGGCTTTGCGCATCTTTACTACCTCATAGAAGCTGCCGTTGCGGGCCTAGGGGTCGCCATCGCCCCGAAGCTACTCGTAGAAGATGATCTGAAAAGCGGACGGCTTGTCGCCCCTTGGGGCAGCATCGAAACCCCGGCACAGCTCTGCCTATGGCTGCCAAAACACACTAACGCCCGCCGCAGCGAATCAATGGCTGATTGGTTACGCAAGGAATTGGAAGGTTAAAGCCCTACTCGGTGTGGGTACACCACAAACGCCAACTTGTTGCCATCCGGGTCGCGGACGTAGGCAGCATAAAAGCCTTCCCCGTACTGCGGCCGAAAGCCCGGTGCGCCTTCGTCGCTTCCGCCGCTTTCCAGGGCGAGGTGATGCAGCGTGTCGACCTCTTTGATGTCGGTGAACTGAAAGGCGGTCATGGTGCCGTTGCCCACGGTGGCGTCGTGGCCATCGAAGGGGTAGCCCACGAAGTATTGGGGCACGTTGACATCGTCCGGGTCACCAAACGAGACGCAGCTGTCATCCTGCCAGCAAATATCCAACCCCATGGCATTGAACAGCGGCGTGTAGAACTGCAGGGCACGCTCTAGATCTTTGGTTCCCACCATTGTATACGCCAGCATGTTATGTCTCCTTTTGGATGCTTATAGCGATTGAAGCTACGCCACAACGCCAAACAAACGCC
>NZ_JAMZBE010000234.1:0-3392 GCF_024158645.1 Halomonas sp. 707B3 | reverse complement strand
AGAATCTGGGTGCCGTCCATGTCATACCTCCTGCCGCTGTGGAGGTCATATTCTGGCCCAGCTCAGGGGGCGAATTCCACACCCAACGTCGAAGAGCCACTTAATAACACCCTGGGTATCGGTAACGATAATGGCAAAATCTGACGCTGCATCCAGCACCGAACTCAGTAGGTCATTGCTACTGGCGAGCGCTTTCGTGCGCTGCTCCACTTCGCGCTCTAAATTGCTGTGAGTATGACGCAGACGTTTAAATGCGCTACTAAGCTCCGTCGCCATTTCTTCCAATAAATTTGAAAGCTGTTGAAACTCTACGATGCGGCTGCGAGGTAGTTGTAATGTCTCGCCGCTGCCGATCGTATGGCTTAGCGCCTGTCCACTTTTACCTAATTGCATGAGCGGCTGGGTAATCATACGGCTTAATAGCTCTGCTGCTAAAACCCCTAACCCGATTACCCCAGCTAGCATAAATAAAAGCACAGCGCGGTAAGCCTCCATCGCTCTAATAGTGGGTAATGCAGGAGTTTCTAATAAAATTTGAGCCACCCCATCCACACCCTGGGCAGGCATACGTAAGGTGTACCGCCCTTGCGCAAAGCGGATCGCAGGGTTCTCTAAGCCTCCAGGTAACCACATATTTAAGCGATTATTAACAGGCATAACCTCGTCTCCAGGCCCAAGGGCCAAAGAGTTAAGACTACCTACTTGGCTAAGTAACTCACCATTCCCGCTTAACAAGCCAATACTGACATCATTTCCACCTCGAACCCGACCAATGTGATACATATAACTTTGATCAGCTCCCGGTTCAGATAAACGTTCGATTAACTCGTTACCAAGTGCCAACATAGTTTGATCAACAAACGTCTGTTGGCCCTGCCGCATTGCATGACCTTCATAGAGAATCAAAGGAATGCCCGTCATTAGTGTGACTGACAGTAGCGCACAGAAGAGTAAATGACGCAGGCGCATTAACGATCCAGCAGTAGGCAGCCAAGCACGCTTAGAGAGACCGCAAACAATGATTATGGCACTGGCAATAACAGCGTTTAGCACACCATTTACAAGCTGTTTCAAGTAAACCAGCTGTGTTAACTCTTGGCTCCATCCTAACCAATATGAAAAAAAGATAAAATCAAGAGGTGCCGCTACAACCATCCAATAAATTAGGCTGGCGACGATAAGATTCTTAATTTTATGATGATAAATCCAAGAAACTACGATGGCCTCTAATAAAAACACCATCACAGTGACCGGATTTTGCCAAATAAGGTAGGTATAAAGCCCCGCCACAATACCAATCAGAACAGCAGGCCAAGTACCCAACCAGGCAATCGCCAGCATTACAGCGACAGAGCCAAATACAAAATAAACGTTAAATAGTACCGAAAGCTGCAGCATATTGCCGATAATACCAAGCGCTAGCAGTGCTACTAACAGCCAAAATCCTGTATACGCAGAGGAACCTCCAGGCCAGGTTAGGCGTTCAAGATTTCGCACGATCTCTTTCCTCTACCCAAGGAAACACGACATAAAACGTACTGCCCTTTCCTTCACAGGAAGCAAAACCAATAGTACCGCTCATTTGTTCCGTGATTGCTTTACTGATTGAAAGCCCCAAGCCCATCCCTCCCTTCACACGGCGGTCGCTAGCATCCGATTGCGAGAATTTTTGAAAAATTCTCGCCCTAAAGGCATCAGGTATACCACAGCCAGAATCTTTTACGTTGATACGAACACTTTTATCACACTCATCGCAAAAAATAACGACCTCACCTTTAAGCTGTGAGAATTTTGCAGCATTAGAAAGCAAATTCGCCATAATTTTTTGAAAATGTAATGAATCGACGTTTATTAAACGATCCACAGCTAATGGCAACAAATTAAGCGTTACCCCATACTGAGAGGCGTAGGGCTGATTTTTTTGTACGGTCGCAGTGAGCAGAGTTGCCAACGAGCAAGGCTGACAAATCAAATTTAACGTTCCCGTCAGCAGCTTTTCAATATCCAGGAGATCATTGATAAGCATCCCAAGGCGCTCGCTATTTTTAAGTGCCATCGTCAGCATTTGTTGCGTTTGCGCGGGTATTTCACCAATGGCACCACCCAGCACGAGTTTGAGCCCACCGGTTACAGCCGTGAGTGGCGTGCGAAGCTCATGGCTAACCGTAGATACAAACTCATTTTTCAGCGCATCCACCTGCTGACGCTCTAGCACAGAGCCAATCCAGTGGCTCAAGAGCTTTAGTAAAATCGTGTCTGTTTCAGTAAAGGCTTGGGGCCGAGGCATTGCTGATGAGAAGCTCACTGTCCCAAATAGCTGTTCACCTAGTTGGATGGAGCAACCGATATAGGCTTCAAGGCCAAAGGTGTCGTAGCAAGGGTGGTGTCGCACATCGCTCATACCCACATTATGAACAGCCAGCACCCCATTGCGTTTTAGCGTCATATCACAATAGGTGTTGGCTAACGGCAAACACTGGCCTGCACTAACCGCCACGTCCTTCGGCGCAGTGACAGACACCACCTCGAAAATACCTTTGTTGATCCGGCTGATAATCCCGATTTGCATTTGGAGATGGCGACAGCCTAGCGCTAGGGAGGCCTGCAGTTGCTGAGCAAGGCTGAGCTCGTTCGATGTGCTGATTTCGTTAAGTGATGAAAGCGCCGCTACCAACCTCCGCTGTTGTTGTTCATCTTCCGCTAAGCGACTTCTAGCCTTAGTCACTCGTGACAGCTCATTCTCAAGACCCATCCGATTAACTTCATCTTCAGCGCAAGCCGCAAGATCAATCAACGCCTGGCGCTGGGCGTCGTCTAACCGCCGGGGCTTAGAGTCAATAATACACAGCGTGCCAACCCGAAATCCGTCTGATGTAGTGAGCGGTACACCGGCATAAAATCGAATACCACGACGCGCTGTCACTAGCACGTTATCTGCAAAACGCGGATCTGCACTCGCATCCTCTATTTCAAAAATGCCTTCTTTTTTAATGGCATGAGCGCAAAAGGATTCTTGCCGACAGGTCTGGGTGATCGAAAATCCCTGGCGCGATTTAAACCACTGCCGCTCCTCATCTACTAATGAGACGAGCGCAATCTCTACCCCTAACAGGTGCGTTGCAAGCCGAGTAATTCGATCAAAACGCTCCTCTGGTGGCGTATCTAAAATAGCTAAGCCATGTAGCGCCTGAAGCCGAGCCTGCTCACTCTCCACCATGGTAAAACCTCGCGGGTTACAGACGCTAACGTAATAAACCGGGCGTAGCACTGCTAAGCTCGTTTAGTTAATGTCAATCCTGAATCCGTGAAGCCGGCGCCGACACTTTCCCTATCACCGCCAGCGAGCACTTTTTGATCATTCGCCCCGTGCAAGTTGGCTTTCGCAAGCCCGT
>NZ_JAMZBE010000233.1:0-3442 GCF_024158645.1 Halomonas sp. 707B3 | reverse complement strand
CGGGCTTGCGAAAGCCAACTTGCACGGGGCGAATGATCAAAAAGTGCTCGCTGGCGGTGATAGGGAAAGTGTCGGCGCCGGCTTCACGGATTCAGGTTTGTCTCTTGCCAAACTGTCTATATGGGATGAAGCATTTTGATAGTCATAGCCTCTTTTCTCTAATTCTTTTTTAAAAAGATCGTTATATTTATCTTTTCCATAAACCCAACTACATACTGTGTTTTTTAACTCCCGTAAAAAATCACTTCTTCTTTCTTGCATGTCTGTATAATTTACGCACACACCTTTATGGGTTTTACCCTCCGGCTTACTTAAATCAAACGTAAAATGACAAGTATGCTTAATTAAAGAATCAACATTGGTCAGTAGATTTCTAATTTTTTCATCATTCATATTAAAAACTTTTTAGTTATAGCTGGGTTTTTATGGTTGAAAACATGTAACAATTCTTGTATAGCCTGCGACATAATCTGAGTGAAACCGGCGGCACTTGCATTCAACTTATATTTCCTTTAACTCACATACCAACCTATTTAAGTCAAAATAAATTAAGCATAAATAGGCAGCATTCCGCTCCTGCCGTGATATCCGCTCGGGATTGAAAGCCATCATTTATTCACTACCAAATAAAACGCCACCCTACCCGCAATAGCCTCAACCTCTTCCATCGGCTCCTCATAACTCCAAGCAATATCCCGTCGCTCACCCAGCGAAAAATACACTGCATGCCCTTTAAACGGGCAATAAGTGGTCGTTTCCGAAACAGTAAGTAAGTCCATCCGCACGTCTTTACGTGGGAAGTAGTGGCGCGGCGGGTAGCCGTGTTCGCGGAGTTCCAGTGTATCGGTGGAGTCGGCTAACAGAACGCCATCCGCCCGCACTTGCATGCGCTGCTGGCTAGGGTGAAGCGTTATGCGGGCATCCTGCATCGTGTTGTCCCTGCGGCGTTGTTCGCTCTAATGCTTCGAGACTAGCAGTTAATTTAGGTTAAGCCCACCTTACCGGATTAGTTTTTAGTCGGTAACTCATACTTAGCTATGTAAGTTAGTCATCACTTCCACGCTACTACTTATGCCACCGTAATGAATGCGGCACAGCACTAAGCTGGGTTGGGTGCCGCTGGCTTTCACGGTTAACTCCCCTGCTGCGTTCCAGCCGCCGCTATTGCCACAGGTTTGCCAGCCGCCCGTGTTGGAAACGTGGTTGGCGAGCAATACCGGCAGTTGGTGGCGCTTTGCGATGGTGGCGAGCAGCTCGGCATCGTTGGCATAGCCACCTGGGGAGATCAGCGCGCTGGCGAGATATACGTCCGCCTGCTGTTTGGCTGCAGTAGCGGCGTGTATGGAGTGGGTGAAGTCGGCGCAAACGGCCAGGGCGATGCGGGTACCGTTAACGTTGATTAGGCCACTTTCAGTGCCGGGGGCACAGTAAACATCTTCCCCTTCGTGAAGGTGCTGCTTTAGGTAGAAGGTGTGTTCGCCGTTGGGGAAGCAGATCACCGCTGCGATGTAGGGCTTGCCGTTCGGGTTGTGCAGTGGGCAGCCTGCGATTACCACCGTGTTATTGGCTACGGCTGCAGCGGTGAGGGCGGCAAAGGTGGCATCGTCGCGGGGCATGGCCAGCTGGCTGAGTAGCGCCAGCTCGTAGCCGGTGAGCGAGAGTTCGGGAAAGGCCACCACGTTGGCCTTCAGCGCGGCGGCGCGTTCTATGTAAGCTAGGTGCGTTTGTAGGTTGTCGTCTACCGCCGCTTTGCTGACAGGCAGTTGGGCGAGTGCGATGGTGATGGGGGCTGGTGTGGTAGCTGTCATTTTTTCCACTTAGCTGGCTGGGTGCAGGCACAGTCGCGGGCTAAAGTCACCTCCCACTGCTGGCTCACTCTCGGGGCCGATTCAGTTGCGGGCTAATAGTGATAGCGGCAAGAAATGACAGTGATCGCGTGGTGATCGACTGCATAAACAAGCCGATTAGTATCGTCTATACGTCGAGACCAAAAGCCCGCTAGGTTTTCTTTTAAGGGCTCTGGCTTGCCGATTCCTTCAAAGGGAGAGCGCTTTACATCGTTTATCAGCTTATTAATGCGCTTAAGGGTTTTCTTATCCTGCGCTTGCCAATAGACGTAGTCGTTCCAAGATTCATCTGTCCAACACAACAGTCGCTGACTACTCATCCATTAACTCTCGTGCGCTTGTTTGGCCAGCACGATATTGCGCTATTGAGCGGTTAAGGTGTTCAGCATTTTTAGGCGAACGAAGCAGGTGCACTGTTTCCATTAGGCTATTGTAATAATCCAGCGACATCACAACGGCATCTTCAGCATCCCTGCGCGTGATCACGGTGGTATCCGCATCATTAACGACGCCATCCAGCACGGCTTTTAAGCCATTCCTCGCTTCTGTAAAAGACACAATTTTCATACACGCCTCACATGTACTATTTAGGGTACAAGTCTAGCCGTTGCTCGCAAACCTGTACAGCTAATAAGACAGAACGACTGCTTCAGGCCTTTTTCACAAACTGTGCGGTCACCATCATGTCGCCTGCGCCGTCTACTTTGCAGTCTAGCTGGTGGTCTTTGCCCTCTTTTAGCCGTTTGATGACGGCTTTGGTGCCGATCTTGAGCACTTGGGAGCTGCCTTTGACCTTGAGGTCTTTGATCAGCGTAACCTTGTCGCCTTCGGCGAGCGGCGTGCCGTGGGCATCTGCCACGTTCACAGCCTCTTCGGCGGCGGCTTCTTCAGGGTTCCATTCGTGGGCGCATTCAGGGCAGATGAACAGGCGTTGATCCTGGTAGACGAATTCCGACTGGCAGCGGGGGCATGGCGGGCAAGACATAAGCAGTGGCTTCTGTGGTAAATGAGCGGTGATGATACTGAGCCAGGGCAGCCTTGGCGACTGGCGAGCGCCGCCGTGGGCGCTGGCGAGGCTCAGGCGCTGGCATCGTCCGCGTGTTCGGTGGGGTGAAACACTTCTTTCTGCTCGGCCCATTTCAGCAGCGCATCCAGCGCGGGGCAGAGCGCTTGGCCCCACTCGGTTAGGCGGTATTCCACTTTGGGCGGCACTTGCGGGTACACCTTGCGCGCCACGATGCCATCGGCTTCCAGTTGCCGCAGTTGCTGGGCGAGCATCTTTTGCGAGATGCCGGGGATCAGCTTTTCAAAATCGGAGTAGCGCTGCACGTTACCGTCGAAGAGGTGGAAGAGAATAATCAACTTCCAGCGCCCTTCCAGCATTTTTAATACATCTTCCACTCCGCTGGCCGCGCTAGTGGGCGTGTAAATCCTTCTCATGGGTAAGCCACTTACCTTTTTGTGCGTTCTTGATAATCGGTAAGCCTAAGCAGAAGATCCTCGTACAGCAACCACGATGAGGAAGGCTTACCATGAGCGTGTCACTCTCTACTCCCATTGCCACCTATATCGACATTAGCAACGGCGCGGATGAT
>NZ_JAMZBE010000232.1:0-3443 GCF_024158645.1 Halomonas sp. 707B3 | reverse complement strand
AAGCGGCGTCCTCTTCCGGGCTCGCCTGCAGCGGGGGTGTCCAATCTTCCGCCTGCGCCGTTCTGACGGGTTGATAGTTCGATGCGGGCGCAGCAGGAGCTATCTCTTCACTGCTCGCGGTAGGAGCTGAACGGCTGTCGTTACGGGCAGGGGCACTTGATTGACCCGCACACCCTGCCAACAACAGAGTTAATGAACAAAGACTGGCGATCCCTATCGTTTTGGCCTGCTGACGCATGACGCGATTCCCTTTTTGATCGTTCAACACGGAACACCCTATCCCATACGCGGTTTGAAAGCGTTTGATTGGTTTGCCCTAAGGCCTCTAGGCTGTGTCATTAAGTGCTGACAGTGTGGCACCTCTTGAACACACCGCCAATTGCCTGAAGACATCCTCATGAAACGCTTATTAATCGTCGCTCACTCTCCCTCCGTCAATACCCAAGCATTGTGCCGTGCCGTTCAGCATGGCGCTGAACACCAGGACATCGAGGCTGTGGAGTGCATTGTCAAAACGCCTTTCGAGGCGGGCCCAGCGGATATTCTCGCCTGCGATGGCATTGTGCTGGGCACCACCGAAAACCTTGGGTACATGAGCGGCGCGCTGAAAGACTTTTTTGACCGCAGCTACTACAGCGTACTAGAAGAGAAGCAGGGCCTGCCCTGCGCGCTCTATATTCGCGCGGGCCATGACGGCACGGGCACCCAACGGGCGGTGGAAAGCATCATCACCGGGCTACGTTGGCGCTGGGTACAGGACCCGCTTATTTTTCGCGGCGAGTGGCAGGAGGCTTTCACCCGCCAAGCCGAAGAGCTGGGCATGACCATGGCCGCCGGGCTGGATAACGGGCTATTTTAAAGGTCTGTTTTAAAGCACTTTAAAACGAAAAACGGCACCGCGAAGGTGCCGTTTTTGTTGCTTTTGCAAAGCAGGTCGAGCGTATTACTTTAGACGCTCAAACACCGTTGCAACGCCCTGCCCCATACCAATACACATGGTGGCTAAGCCCAGCGTGGTATCGCGCTGCTGCATCACGTTTAAAAGCGTGGTGCAGATACGCGAACCGGAGCAGCCCAGCGGGTGGCCAAGGGCAATCGCGCCGCCGTTCAGGTTCACTTTTTCGTCCATGGCATCCAGGAAGCCAAGATCCTTCAGCACCGGCAGGCCTTGAGCGGCAAACGCCTCGTTCAGCTCAACGGTTTGAATATCTGCAGCGGACAAGCCTGCCGCTTTTAGTGCTTTTTTAGACGCAGGCACCGGGCCATAACCCATAATGGAGGCATCACAACCCGCTACACCGGTCGAGAGCACTTTGGCAATCGGCTCTAGCCCCAGCGCCTGGGCGCGCTCGTAGCTCATGACCGCCATGGCAGATGCACCCACCGACAGCGCCGAGGAAGTGCCTGCGGTAACGGTACCGTTCCGAGGGTCAAACACTGGCTTTAAGTTCGCCATGGATTCAAGGCTGGCGTCGGCGCGGATGACTTCGTCGTTTTTGAACATCACTTTGAAGCCGCGCTGGTCATGGCCTTCTACACCGATAATCTCGTTATCGAAGTAGCCTTTCTCCATGGCCGCTTGTGCGCGCTGATGCGAGCGCACGCCAAACTTATCCTGATCTTCACGGGAGATGCCGTGCATTTTACCCAGCAGCTCGGCCGTCAGGCCCATCATCATGGCGGCTTTGGCTGCGTACTTGCTCGCTGCAGGGTTTACATCGACCCCATGCGCCATGGGGACGTGCTCCATGTGCTCCACACCGCCAATCACGTAGAAGTCGCCCATACCGGCCTTGATGTTCGCAGCGGCAATATGCAGCGCGGTCATTGAAGAGCCGCACAGGCGGTTGACCGTTTGTGCAGGCACAGAGCGCGGAATGCCGGTCATGATCGCCGCGTTGCGGGCGATGTTCATGGACTGTTCCAGCGTCTGGTTAACGCATCCCCAGATCACATCGTCCACTTCCGACGGGTCTAGGTTGGGGTTACGAGTAAACAGCGCCTGCATCACGGCAGCGGAAAGGTTTTCGGCACGCACATTGCGGAAGGCGCCATTTTTCGCTTTTGCCATGGCGGTACGAACACCGTCAACCACCACGATATCTCTCGGATTCAAACTCATCTTATTTCTCCTGTGGGTGGTGACTTAGGCCTGAGCGTTTGCAGTGGTGCCAGCGTAGAACTGCTCGTTATTCTGTGCCATGGCACGCAGCTTCTCGGTGGGTGCGTAAAGCGGCCCCAGCTCTTCTGCTAAACGGTCGGCCAGCGCAACAAACTCAGATACGCCCAGCGCGTCGATGTAGCGCAGCGCACCGCCACGGAAGGGAGGGAAACCAATACCGTAAATCAGCGCCATATCGGCTTCTGCTGGCGTATCGACAATGCCATCCTCCAGGCAGCGCACGGTTTCCAGGCACAGCGGGACCATCATGCGAGCAATGATGTCTTCATCCGAAAACTCTTTCTGCTCTTTCACCACTTCTTTCACTAACGCGTAAGCCTGCTCGTCGCTGACTTTCTTCGGCTTACCCTTCTTATCTTCTTCGTAGGCGTAAAAGCCTTTATCGTTCTTCTGGCCCAGGCGCTTGTTGTCGTACATCACTTGAATCGCCGTTTTGCCTTCACGAGCCATACGATCCGGGAAACCTTCAGCCATCACCTCGTTGGCGTGCACGGCGGTATCCATGCCGACCACATCCAACAGGTACGCCGGGCCCATGGGCCAGCCAAACTTCTCCATGACTTTATCAACGCGCTGGAAGTCGGCGCCCTGCTCGACCAGGAAGCTAAAGCCACCGAAGTAAGGGAACAGTACGCGGTTAACCAGAAACCCTGGGCAATCGTTAACAACAATCGGCGTTTTACCCATGGCGCGGGCGTAAGCCACCGTGGCTGCCACGGCCGCCTCGGAGGTCTTCTCGCCACGAATGACTTCCACCAGCGGCATACGGTGCACCGGGTTAAAGAAGTGCATACCGCAGAAGTTTTCAGGGCGTTTTAAGTTCTTAGCCAGACGGTTGATCGAAATGGTCGAGGTGTTGGAGGTCAGAATCGTGTTCTCCCCTACCATGCCTTCTACTTCAGTCAACACGGCGTCTTTGACGTTGGGGTTCTCTACCACGGCCTCGACGACCAAATCTACATTACCGAAATCGCCGTAAGAGAGCGTTGGACGGATGTTGGAGAGTTTCTCGGCCATCTGCTCGGTGGTGAGCTTTTTACGCTCTACCTGTTTAGAGAACAGCTTGCGCGCCTCTTTCAGGCCAAGCTCGATGGCGTCATCCTTAATGTCTTTCATCAGTATGGGCGTGCCTTTGCTGGCGCTCTGGTAGGCAATACCGCCGCCCATAATACCAGCGCCCAGTACGGCGGTTTGCTTCACCGGCTGCGCCTGCTTCTCGTATTTGCTGCCTTTCTTTTTAACGACTTGGTCGTTAATGAAC
>NZ_JAMZBE010000231.1:0-3499 GCF_024158645.1 Halomonas sp. 707B3 | reverse complement strand
TCACCATGGTGCGCGCCAGCGCATCGCCCTGGCCCTGCACCACCGCCCAGAGCTGCGCTGCCGAAAGCTGCGCGCTGCCCACTGCCAGAGAAAACAGCATGGCGGCCACGGCAATCAGCGCCAGCAGGCCTAGGGGTTGCCACAGGCGCGCCACCATTAAGAGGCCCCGCGCTTTTGGCGGGCTTGTTCAAGCTTGTCACACAGAATCTGTGCGCCTTCCATTAGGCGCGGCGTGGGCCGCTGAATTAAAGAAGGCGGCACAAAATAGAGGTTATCGCCCGTTACGGCGGCAAGATTGGGGTACTGTTCCCAGTGGGTGAGCCAGTCGCGGTTCTCCTCCCCCATGCCTCCGGCAATAATGGCCTCGGGGTTGGCTGCCAGCACGGCTTCATCGTCTAAACGCGGTACTAAACGGTGCTGATCGCCAAAGACGTTCTCGCCGCCGCAAAGCTCTACTACCTGACCAATCAGATGTTCGTTATTAACGCTCATCAGCGGCTCGTCCCACACCTGATAAAAGGTTGGGACCGGATCGCGTTCGCTATAGCGAGAGGTAAGCGCGACCATGCCGTCTCTAAACTCGCTAGCCGCCTGCCGCCCAGTTGGTTCAGTTCCCGCTAAACGGGCCAGTCTCTCAATGGTGTGGGCGACGTCTTCCACGCTACGCGGCTCGATGTAGAACACCGGCATACCTAGCGCTTCGAGGGTTTCCATCTGCTCGGCGGGGTTACCGGTGACCCAGCCGATGACTAAATCAGGCGCAAGCCCGACCAGGGCTTCCAAATCGATTCGGGTATGGCTGCCTACCGAGGCCACGTCCTGGGCTTCCGGCGGGTAGTCACTGTAACTCACTACGGCCACCACCTGATCTCCTGCGCCTGCGGCGTAGGTGAGTTCCGTCGCACCGGGTGAAAGCGTGGCAATGCGGTTGGCCGAAGCGTGCAAGCACACTTCCCGCCCACGGTCGTCTACCGCGCAGCGGCTGGGGTTATCCCCGTGCAGCGGGTTAGCAAACCCGCTACCCAGCCATAACAAAGCGGCGCCAAGGGCGCCGCCGAACTGCATTAGCTTATTGGCCAAAGTGAACACTCAAGAACCCTGCCCGGCCTGCGTTGATGTAGTCAGCGCCGTCAAACGAGCGCGTGGTGACGTAGTCTTGGTCTAGCACGTTCTCTAACGTTACCCGAGCGCTCCACAGCGGCGCAAACTGCCAACCTGCACGCAGATTCACTAAACCATACCCGCTCAGGCGATCTTCGTTGGCCGCGTCGCGGTAGCGATGATTTTGCGCGACCCAAGAGCCACCCACGGACCACTCCCCCAGCTCGCGGTCTACGTCTAGGCGCAGACTTTGTGACGCGCGGTTTTGCAGGCGCTTGCCGGTCAGGCGGTTTTCAGGGTCGGTGTAGGTCAGCGCGGCGGCCAGCGTCCACTCATTCACTTCTACGCCAGTGCTAAGCTCAGCGCCGCGAATACGAGATTGCGGCACGTTAAACTGTAGCCCTTGGCCCGCAATCAGGTTGTCGATATCGGTTTGGTAAAGCGCCGCATCCCAGAACCAGCGGGCATACTGGCCGCGCACACCGACTTCAACCGACTCGGAGGTTTCAGATTCTAAGTCCGGGTTGCCAAAACCGGGGTAATAAAGCTGGTTATAGGTAGGGGCATTAAACGCCGTGCCGTAGTTGGCGCGCAGCGTGTGGTGGCCATCTAGCTCATAACCCACGCCGACGCTGCCGGTGACTTCTTCACCATAAGATTCGTTATCATCAAAGCGCAGGCTGCCTTGTAGCATAAAGGGCGAGAAATTCAGCAGCGCCTGCGTGAAGACGGCGGCATTGCTACGGCTGGTTTCATCGTATGAGGTGGTGCTGTCTACACGGTCTTCACTGTACTCGGCGCCAGCCACTAGCTCGTGGGCACCAGCAGTCACGGTATTTTCCCAGCGGGCGGTGCGAATTTTGGTGTTAAAAACGGAGTCGCCAAACTCGGCGAAGTTATCGCTTTCATCCCGGGCTTCGCTGAGCGTTAACCGGCTGCGCCAGTTGTCGGCCAGCGGCAGCTCGCCGTACACGCCTGCGACCTGCTGGACAAAATCGTTTTCCCCACCGTCGTACTCGTTGTGCCCGCGGGCACGCAGGGCCAATACGCCCGCTTCTGCCCCGTTATCAAACGTGTGAGAGACCCGTGCCAGCGCAGAGGTGTTGTCGTAGCCTTTGTCGTCGCCATCACGACGCACTGGCTGGCCGTCGGTATTGAAGTGGCTACCAGAGAAGCTGTAGCGGGTGCCGCTCTCTTTCCCACTAATACCCGCGCTTAGGCGCTGGGTATTGAACGAGCCGCCGCCTGCGGAGATACGCGGCTGGGGGCTGTCTTCTTGGCCTTCTGGCGTAAACAGTTGAATGACACCGCCAATGGCGTCGGCACCATAGAGGCTGCCACGGGGGCCGCGCACGATTTCAGCGCGCTCAAACATGCGCGGCTCAAGCGATTGCCAGGCGGCACCGCCGCTGGTGGCTGAATTCAGGCGAATACCATCGATCAGCAGTACGTTTTGGGCACTGCCCGTGCCACGAATAAAGACGCTGCTGTTCTTACCAAAGCTGCCGTTACTGGAAACGTCCACGCCCGGCTGGCCGCGCAGCAGGTCGGTAATACTCACGGGGTCTTGGCGGCGCAGGGTGGCTTCATCAATCACCGTGACCGATGAGAGGCTTTCATTGGCGGTGCGCGGTGCCAGTGCAGCCGTAACGACCACTGGATTAAGCGAGCTGACAGTGCCTGCCGTTTGCGTCGAGGTTTGCGCCTGCGCCTGGACGGCCATTGGCAAAGCGGCCATGGCGAACGCCGCCAGAGTGACGGGGGTGTAAAAACGATTAAACATGGTGGGTCCCTTGCTCGCTGTGCTCACCCGCACAGCGTGTTTTTAGTGACCGGGCAGGGGCACACAAGGGAAAGCAGCGGCTGAACGCCTCTGGTATTCGCCCTGCACATGCCCTCCGCATGCCGGTAATTCGTGGCTTCTCTAAGCCATCACTCTTAGGCCGGTCTCCGGGCTGACGAGCGAAAGGGGCGGCTTAACGTAAGCGCCATACCTTTCCGAACGACCACCTTCCCATGCGTAAGCACAGTGGCGTCTCTAGCCGTTCTTATCTCGATCACCGTTGCGGGGGCAGCGTTGGATTCACAAAAAGCGTTCACCAACTTCCCGTTTAACTGATGGCGTTAGTGCCACCAGCACCTGAGAGTGCGCGTAAACTAGCAACTTGTTAGAGGTTGGTCAATTTACCGTTTAGCCTTTCAGCGCCTGTAATAGGCCGTGGCGCACGTACCATACCTGCTCAGCGTGGGCGGCGGCATCCTGGGTGAACCAGCCGCTTAAATCGCGCAGGCGGCGCTGGTCTCGGGCGATGGGCACCAGGCCACGACCCAGTTCGTTGGCAATAATCACCAGCGCGACGTTATCCTCTGCGGCGGTTTGGTTTAGGCGCTGTAAATC
>NZ_JAMZBE010000230.1:0-3701 GCF_024158645.1 Halomonas sp. 707B3 | reverse complement strand
GCATTGAGTACGACGATCAGTCCGTTACGTCCAGGAAAACGCCATAGGGCGAGCGCCGCTCCCACTGGCAGCGCCAAGGCGCTGGCGATTAGCACGGCGACCAGCGACACCTGTAAAGAGAGCACCACGATGTCGATCAAATCTGAGTCCATGCCCAGAATCAGCGCGAGCGCCGTATAAAAAGGGTTATCACTTGCTGACATAAGTACCTGATGTAGAAGCGTCGGGCCGCGCACACGCCAGTGCGGTGGCCACGGGAGAATCGCGAGAGCTCAGCGTTTTCGTTAGGCTGCATAGTGTACGTTTACTTGATGTTATGCATTGGCTACTGAAATATATGCAGCCATACGCAGTTAAATGCAGGGTGAGCGATGCCAAACGACTATTTGACCACCGCTGAGGTGGCGGACTATCTGCGTTTGAAAGAGCGCAAGGTGTACGACCTGGTGCGTCAGGGCCATATCCCCTGCAGCCGTGCGACGGGAAAGCTGCTGTTTCCTCGACAGCATATTGATATGTGGGTGCTTAGCCACTTGGAAGGCGACCAGGCGCAGCGGCAGCCGCCTCCGCCGGTATTGGCGGGCAGCCAGGACCCGTTGTTGGAGTGGGTGGTGCGAGAGAGCGGGAGTGACTTGGCCTCGTTGTGTCATGGCAGTGGCGACGGCGTGCGACGCTTGCTAGAGGGCAAGGCGATGCTGGCAGGCATTCATCTGCTTAATGCGGCCTCAGGGCGCTACAACGAACCGGCGGCGCTGGGGCTTGGGGGTGTTCGCGATCTGATCGTGCTGCACTGGGCAACGCGCCGTCAGGGACTGCTGGTGGCATCCGGTAATCCGCTGGGCATCCGCTCGGTGAGTGATATTGCCCAGCAAGGTGCGATGCTTGCCTATCGCCAGCCCGGTGCGGGAGCCGCTCAGCTGTTAAACTGCTTGCTGCAACGGGCCGAGGTGGCGAATGAAGCGTTAAACTGGGCGGCCCATCCCGCGCTCAGCGAAGACGATTTAGCGCTGACCATTGCCCAAGGTGAAGCCGATGTTGGGCTAGGGATGGAGTCTGCCGCGCAACGCCAGCAGCTCGATTTTATTCCGCTGGTGGAGGAGTCGTTTGATCTGGTGATGCATCGTCGCAGCTACTTTGAGCCTGCCGTTCAAGCCTTGTTTGAATTTGCCAGAGAGCCCCGGTTTGCCCAGCGTGCGAGTACGCTAAGGGGGTATGATGTGAGCCAGCTAGGCCGCGTGTTGTACAACGCTTAAGCGCGTAGCGACTGGTCTGATTCGGTCTCTACGCTTGACGATTGTATAAGATGCGCCACACTGGAGAGGCGTTGTAGACGTAACCTCATCACGAAAAGATCATCACGAAAAGGAGAGCACGATGAATCAAGCACTGAATGGTAAACGTGTTGCTATTTTAGCCACCGATGGTTTTGAAGAGTCCGAGCTGAGCGTACCTCGCGCGGCGCTCCAAAAAGAGGGAGTCGAAGTGCATATTGTCTCGCCGGAAGGCAAGGGCATTCGCGCTTGGGCAGAAACCGACTGGGGCGATACCTACGAGGCCGACAAGGCACTGGCAGACGTTAGCGAGTCCGACTACCACGCCCTGGTACTCCCCGGCGGCCTGTTCAACCCTGACGAGCTGCGCCTGAACGAAGACGCCCTGAGCTTTGTAAAAGCGTTCTTCCAGGCGGGCAAGCCCGTCGCCGCCATTTGCCACGCGCCGTGGATTTTGATTAACGCTGGCGTGGTCGAAGGGCGCAAGATGACCTCCGTGCCAAGTGTCGCCCAAGACCTGCGAAATGCCGGTGTGAACTGGGTGGATGAGCCGGTAGTGGTCGATAGCGGCCTCGTTACCAGCCGCACCCCCAAAGACCTGGACGCCTTTAACTCCAAACTGCTGGAAGAGCTGCAGGAAGGGCGCCACTCAGGCCAGCACGCTTAATGGCGTGGTACCACCAGTGGGCAAGCTTTGCCAAAAGGCTTGCCCACGTTGTTGCAAAACCGATGAAGCGGGACAGTGGCCGCAGCGGGATGATGGTGCACCCCTACCGCGGTTACGGTTCCCAGCGGGAAATCTTTGTGATGGGCCGGGTGTTCCGCCAAGCGGCACTCGGCCGTGCCATTCCTAGACGCGGTATGCTGCGCGATACCGCCGACGTCGCGCGGCGAGTGTTCCGGCGTGGCCTCGCCAATGCCAAAGTCGATATTCGGGTGGGGGGCAATGAGCTCTGTTTAACCACCGACCGAGACGGCTACTTTGATGCCCACCTGCCGATTAGTACGCCTTTGCCGGTCGATGTTTCCTGGCATCGCGCCGATATTTTGGTCCATGCCGAGGGGCACCCACCGATCCGTACCAGCGTAGAAGTGTACGTACCGCCTCCTGAGGCGGACCTGTTGGTGATCAGCGATATCGACGATACGGTGATGTTCACCGGCGTGGCGGAAAAGCTCAAAATGCTTTACCGACTGTTTGTGCGCAAGCCTCACCGACGGACGGCGTTTCCCGGTGTAGCATCGCTCTATCAGGCGCTTTACCGTGGGCAGACCGAAAAGGCCGAGCGGCCGATTCTTTATGTCTCTCGTGGCCCTTGGGCCATTTATGAAATGTTGGAAGCTTTCTTCCAAATCAACCGGATTCCAGTGGGTCCTATTTTGTTTTTACGGGAGTGGGGGATCTCATGGCGTAAGCCGTGGCCCCGCCGAGCGGAGGATCATAAGCGTGACCTGATCGACCGCATGCTGGCGTTGTATGACGACATGCCCTGCATTTTGATTGGCGATAGCGGCCAGCATGATCCAGAAGTCTATACGGAGGTCGTTAAAGCTTATCCGGATCGGATCAAAGCGATTTATATTCGCCGCGTCGACAGCGACCCCCAGCGGGAAGCCGCCATTCAGCGTCTGCGCGATGAGTTAGCCCATACCGATTGTGAGCTGGTCTTGGCCGTAGATAGCATTTTGATGGCGGAGCATGCCCACGCCAAAGGCGATATTTCCGCCCGCGGGCTGCAAGCGGTGCAGCGCGACGTCGAAGCCAATCGTAACGAGCCTGCCTAAGCTGTGTTCCCCCGCCTTTCGTGGTAAAAATGAGCGTTGATGTCTTTCTTACTTGGCGGGTTCCGGTGTTGTGATGCTCATCCTCTTAATTATGCTGGCGTTGGCTATTTTTGTGCTGCCCAACCTATGGGCAAAATGGGTATTAAAGCGCCATACCCGAGGGCGTGATGATTACCCAGGTACCGGTGCGGAATTGGCCGAACATCTGCTGCGCCGTATGGGTGTGGAGGGAGTGCGAGTAGAACGCACCGAGCAGGGCGACCACTACGACCCCGAAGCCCGTTGCGTGCGCTTAACGCCCGATTACTACGATGGCCGTTCGCTCACGGCAGTCACCGTTGCTGCCCATGAGGTGGGCCATGCCATTCAGCACCATGAGGGTTATGCGCCGCTGCTGGCCCGCAGCCGTTTGGTACGAGTGGCTCAAAAGGCCGAAAAGCTGGGGGCTATTTTGATGATGGCTGCGCCGTTTCTGTTCGTACTCACGCGGCTACCCGGTGGCTTGGCAGTGGTTATTGCCATGGCGGTGATTAGCTTCGGCACCGCCGCGCTGGTACATCTTGTCACGCTGCCGGTGGAGTTCGATGCCAGCTTCAATCGTGCGTTACCGTTGTTGAAAGAGTACGTGCCGCCTGCCGATATGGC
>NZ_JAMZBE010000229.1:0-3726 GCF_024158645.1 Halomonas sp. 707B3 | reverse complement strand
GTGATGGGGCACGAAGTGGCCCACGTGCTGGCTGACCACGGCAATGAACGCCTGACCCAGCAACTAGGCATTAAAGCCGTGCTGTTGGTGGTCGGGTTGCTTGGGGAAGGGGAGTTTGGCAGCCAGCAGTTGATGCAAGCGCTGGGGGTGGGAGCCCAGTTGGGCATTAGCCTGCCGTTTAGTCGCACCCATGAAGAAGAAGCAGATTTGATGGGCTTAGAAGTGATGGCCCGTGCGGGCTTTGACCCGCAGCAGAGCGTAGCGCTATGGCAAAACATGTCCGCCGCTGGCGATGGCCAGCCACCTGAATTTCTCTCTACTCACCCCGCTCATGAATCGCGCATTCGGGCGCTGCAAGGAGCGCTGGAAGAGGCGAGCGCTACTTACCGCGCCGTTGCACCAGCGCGGTGCTAAAAGTTTTATCGCCCTATGTTCGCAAACGAACAGTGAGCGCATACGTTAAAGCGCAAGGTAGCTGTGAACGGGGCAAAGGAACTGCCCAAACAAGGACGTTACGATAGGCGCTGCAAGGAATGCAGCGCAATCTTTTAATATTCCCACTTGCCGTCCCTCTTTTGATTGTACTGCTCATGCGGTTTATATCTGCAAGTGAGATTTAGCGTACATACTCAATGTACCAAGAAGGTGATATGTCTATATATGCCGGTAGCCAAGATTGCTTAACCGACTTAACGCAATTTGGTGCGGACCCTGGTTTGTTAGATGCCTACACGTATATTCCTGATAGTTATTCAAAAAATGGGCCGCTGGTGGTGGTGCTTCATGGCAGCACTCAGTCGGCAGAGAGTTATAACCGTGGAGCCGGTTGGTCCGAATTGGCTGACCAGTGTGGCGTAGCGCTGCTTTATCCTGAGCAGCGAAAAACCAATAACCCTATGAGCAGTTTTAATTGGTTTAAGTCCGGCGATAGCCGTCGTGATGCCGGTGAGCCGCTTTCTATTCATCATATGATTGAGCGTGTCATCAGTGAACACACGATTGACCCTGAGCGTGTGTTTGTTACTGGAATGTCGTCTGGCGGGGCCATGACCTCGGTGATGTTAGCGACATATCCTGAAGTGTTCGCGGGCGGTGCCGTTATTGCAGGTTTACCCTACCGCAGCGCGGATAACTTAATGCAGGCGGCTATTCGTATGAAGGGCTATGGCGGGCCATCCGATCATAAGCTTGATGAGCTGGTACGCGGTGCCTCAACCTTTGAAGGCCCGTGGCCAACCATCTCTGTGTGGCATGGTGGCAGTGACTCTACGGTAGCTACCGCAAACGCAGATTCTATCGTGCGTCAGTGGCAGCAAATTCATCAGGTTGAAGGGGCGCCAACACGGGTAGAAACCGTAGAGGGGGTTCCTCGACAGGTGTGGTGCAGCGACAAAGGGCGAGAAGTTATTGAAGAATACATCATCGAAGGCATGGGGCATGGCACGCCGATTATGGCCGGGGGTGATGATGGTCTCGGGGAAGAAGACAAATACATGCTGGAAGTGGGCATTTCTTCGACCCGCCAGATCGCTCGCTTCTGGGGGCTTGTATAGCAAGCCTCCATCCATAATGACGTTTCTTATTTAGTTCTCACCTATCATTACGGCGCTATAGCGCGCTCTTTCTGACCGATTGGTAAACGTGGAAATCAACCCCAAGCGCATTTGTCTTTTGCAGTGTAAAGTGTGCAAAAAGCGGTTGGGAAATGGCATCGCTAAACACACCATTTATCTGGTATTGGCTGAAATAAATGTAGGGTGCCACCTTTCTAATAATAAAACGTTGCCGTGTGGGTTGGGGAGAGTGGGGCCGTGCCGTTACGCAAAAAAGAGTATCAGGTGCATGGGTTAACGGGCCAATTTTGCGATGCTAGCCGAGAGCGAATGTATCGCCGGTCTATCCTAGAAGGTGTGAGCGGAGAGTTCAGTTTGGCCGTCTGCGTGGCGGCCTGCGTGTTTGGCATGTTCGCTATAGCAGATTACTACCTGCTGGGCTTAACCAGAGAATTCTATCTTCTGATTGCCATGCGTGTAGTGGTGGTAAGTATTTGCTTGTTAGTGGCGTTCAGTGCAAGGCGCTGGAGTAGCGCGGAGTATCGCCCTTGGCTGCATGCCTTGCCGCTTTGGGTATTGGCGACAGGCATTATTTTGATTGTGCCGCTGCGCCCTGAAAGCCTCTCGACGCAAATCACTGCAGTGGTGGTCGCTACCATGGCGTTTTATCTGCTTATTCCCAATTTGCTTACTTTCGCCACGGCTGCCAGCCTGTATTTGAATGTTGGTTTTTTAGTGGTGGCGGTGCTATTTGCGGGGCTAGCGCCTGTTCCTACGCTGTTGCTCTCGCTGCTACTGATTATGGGCAACGTGCTGGGGTTCTTCGCGTTGCTGCGTTTGGAAAGCCTGCAGCGCAAGCAGTATGCATTGCTGCACGAGGAGCGGGAGCAAAACCGTCAGCTTCATCAAGAAATCGCCCATCGGCAGTCGCTGGAAGAGCAGCTGCGGATGCTAGCAGAGCGGGATGCGCTCACTAACCTCAATAACCGCGGTCACTTTATCAAAGTGGCCAACAAGCTACTGCACCGAGCTCAATCTGATAACGTGCCGTTCAGTCTGTTTATGATCGACGTGGATCACTTCAAACACATCAATGATACCTGGGGGCATAGCCACGGGGATTGGGTGCTGATTCGTATTGCTGAGGTTTGCGCCGAAACGATGCGCCCTTCGGATGTGATCGGGCGCTTTGGAGGTGAAGAGTTTGTGGCGGCTCTGCCCAACACCAGCTCTGAGGATGCGCAACGCATTGCCGAACGCCTAAAGCAGCGGGTAGCGGCGCTGTCATTTACCGACGAGATGAGCGAGCTAGGTATCAGCGTTACCATTGGTGTGGCCTCCACCAATGGTGAGGGAGGCGACTTGGAAGCGTTGATTAAGCGCGCGGATGAGATGCTTTATGTGGGCAAGCGCGCTGGAAGAGACCGCGTGGTGGTATGTCGCGATGGCTTAGGGGACGGCTAACAGGTTGCTTTAACGGCCTCGCTAGGCGCTGGGCGTGGTCTAAACTTTGTGAATGACCCTTAGCCTGGGAGGCTTCCCATGCGGCACCTTACCTTAATGCGCCACGCCAAAGCCAAACAGCCCCATGGCGATATGACCGACCACCAACGGCCGCTGCGCAAGCGAGGTGAGCGCCAGGCAGCGGCGATGGCCCATGTGCTGCAGCGCTGGCAAGCGTTGGATGGGGAGATCTTTGTGAGTACAGCGAAGCGCACACGGGAAACCTTTGACGGGATCTCATCGCAACTCCTTACCCACCACTTAGCCAGCCATGTGCTCTTTGATGACGCCCTTTACACGTTTGATAGCGAGGCGCTATTAACATGGCTCAAAGCGCTGCCGGATAAGGCCGAGCGAGTGCTGGTGATTGGGCATAACCCGGCGCTCATTGAACTTGCGCGTTGGTTTAACGATGAAGCGCCGCATTCGCTACCCACCGGCAGCGCGCTGTACTTCACACTACCCGATACCCCTTGGAAAGCCGTGGAAAAGGGCTGTGCCGTTTTGGCGGGTGGCTTGATCCCCGAAACGGCCAGTTACTCGCTTTTTCAGCGCCCTGCCCCCAAACCACCCGACCCCCAACACGATACGGTGAGCCGCATTCGCGACTTGCTGGAGCACCAGAGTCGAATGATCGGTGCTTTAAAGCCTGGCGTCATGGCGGGGATTG
>NZ_JAMZBE010000228.1:0-3812 GCF_024158645.1 Halomonas sp. 707B3 | reverse complement strand
GACTTACTACGACAAGCCGCTTGCCGAGCTGAGCCTGGCCGAAACCGCCATGATTGCTGGGCTACCCAAAGCGCCTTCTGCCTTTAACCCACTGGCGAACTCTGAGCGCTCGCTGATCCGTCGTAATTGGATTCTGTTCCGTATGCGCGAGCTTGGTTATATCGATAACGATATCTACCAAAATGCCGTGCAAGAGCCGGTCACCGCTCGCCGCCATTACACCCAAGCCGAAGTGGACGCGGCCTATGTGGCAGAGATGGCTCGCCAGTATGCCATTGAGCGCTTTGGCGATGACGCCTACACCGGCGGCTACCGTATTTACACTACTATTGATAGCGAGCTGCAGCCGTTTGCCCGCCAAGCACTGGCCAACGGCCTGATCGAGTACGACCTACGCCACGGCTGGCGCGGCGCCGAGCAAGAGGACATCGCGCCCAGCTTGGTAGAAGCTCAAGAGCAGACCAACACCCAAGGCTTGGAAGAGGAGCTATCTGAGTCGCCTGAGATTCGCCAAACTGCCCGTCAGGCAGCGCAACGTAGCCAAACAGAAGTCGAAGGCGTAGATGGCGATGTGAGCAACTGGCTTCAAGTACTGGAGCGCACGCCCAACTACGGTCTGCTACAGCCCGCGATTGTGGTAGAGAGCAGCGGCCGTGAAATGCAGGTATTAACCCGCGGCGGTGAGCTGCAAACCATTGCCTGGGATGGCCTAAGCTGGGCACAGCCCTACTTAAGCCCGCGTAGCCGTGGTGCCGAACCCAGCAGCGCCGACCAGATTGCCAAGCGTGGTGACCTGATTCGCGTAATGGAAACCGACGACGGTACGCTGCGTCTTTCCCAGCGACCGGATGCCGAGGGCTCGCTGGTGGCGCAAGACCCGCGCACCGGCGCTATTCTGGCGCTTCAAGGCGGTTTTGATTTCAACGCCAGCAAGTTCAACCGTGCCGTTCAGGCGCAGCGCCAGTCTGGCTCTATCTTCAAGCCGTTCATCTACCTCGCCGCGCTGCAAGATGGCGAAATGAACGCCGCCAGTGTGGTTAATGACGCGCCGGTGGTGCTGGACGACGGCAGCGATTCGCTGTGGCGCCCGGTGAACTCCAGCCGTGACTTCCAAGGGCCGATGCGCCTGCGACCTGCGCTCGCGCGTTCGCGCAACCTCGTCACCATTCGCGTTCTGCAAACCATGGGGCTCGACCACACTATTCAGTACCTGGAAGGGTTTGGCTTTGCGCCTGAGCGCCTGCCCCGTGGCCTGTCACTGGCACTAGGCAGCGCCAGCCTTACGCCGATGGAGATGACCAACGCCTACGCGGTGATCGCCAATGGTGGCTTCCAAGTCGCCCCTTGGTTTATTGAGCGCGTCACCCGTGACGATGACAACGAGATCATCGATGAAGCCACTCCCCAAGTCGCCTGCGTTAACTGCGCCGAAGGCCAGGAGACCGTCGAGATTGATGGCAAAAGCTACCCAGTGGCGCCCCGCGTTGCCGACGCCGCCGCGGTGTACATCCTGCGTGACATGCTGCGCGACGTCATCACATCGGGCACGGGCCGGGCAGCGCTGAGTCTTAATCGTGAGGATATCGTCGGTAAAACCGGTACGACCAACAGCCAGCGGGACGCTTGGTTTGCCGGTTTCAACAGCAATCTCGTGACAACGGTGTGGGTCGGTAAAGACAGCAACGACACCATTGCCGAGTACGGCGCGAATGCAGCACTACCGATTTGGATCGACTTCATGGGTGATGCGCTGGAAGGTACGCCCTCTGCGCTACCAGAGCGTCCTGACACTATCGTCACTGCTCGGGTGGATCCGAATACCGGCCGTCGCCTGCACGATGACCAGTCAGGCGGTATCTCGGAGCTGTTCCACCAGGATCACCTGCCAGACTTCCAGACCCGCCGTATTAGCCAAGAGCTTGAAGAGGCCAGCGGTTCACAAGGCTCGGGCACCGCAGAGTCGATCTTCTAATTCGCTAACCACCGGCTAGCCTACGGGCTAGCTACTCAAGCAAAAGCCCGGAAACCTAAGTTTCCGGGCTTTTTTATAGGACGCCTTTTATCGTCACGCTAACCGGATCAACCAGTGACCGGCGTAGCCTCACGCTTACTGGCCTGCCAGTTGGCGGCAATGATCACAATCATCACCACGACCCCAGCAATTTCTGTCCAGAGGTTCGGGTAGAACACCCCAAAAATGGCCCCACCAATGGCTAAGCGCGGCAGCCAGGACATACGCGTAAACAGGTAGCCCTCAAGGGATGCAGCAAACGCACAGAGCGCGAGCAGTGCAATGACCGCGTTCCAGGCCACCACCAGCACCGGACCACCAATAATGATCTCTGGGTTGAAGACCATAAACAGCGGAATCAGATAGAGCCCTTTGGCAAACTTCCAAGCCTGGAAGCCCGTCTCCATGGGTTTACTGCCCGCAATCGCAGCCCCCGCAAACCCTGCCAAGGCAATCGGTGGCGTCACATTCGAGTCCTGGGAGTACCAGAACACCACTAAGTGCGCGATCAGTAACGGTACGCCAAATTCGGACGTTAACGCAGGACCAACCAGCACAATCAGCACGATGTAGCTCGCGGTCACCGGCAGGCCCATACCCAGAATCAGGCTCGCCAACAGCACCATCAACAGCGCCAGCACTAGGTTACCGCCGGAGAACGCCAGCATCATGGAGGAGAATTTCAGACCCAGGCCGGTCAGGCCCACCACCCCAACGATAATGCCCGCCACCGCACAGGCCATAGAGACCGCCACCGCATTGCGCGCGCCAAGCTCCAAGCCTTGTACTAGCTTCACTAGCCCCGCCCAAATCACCGACTTGGTACGCTCAACGGTCACTGGCTGGCCTTGCTTAGGTGCCACAAAGAAGTACCACAGCGCGTAGCGCATCACCGCCACTATCACCATGGTCACCACGGCGTAATAGCCCACCCGCATGGGCGACATACTCATGGCGAGCAGCCATACCAACACCGCCAGCGGTAGCAGGAAGTGCCAGCCATCTTTCATGACCTGACGCATCTGCGGCAGCTCGCTTTTCGGCAAGCCCTGCATGCCTTGCTTCAAGGCAATGATGTGCACGAACAGGTACACCGTCGCAAAGTACATAATCGCCGGCAAAATACTGATTTTGACGATTTCCAGGTACGGCGTATTGGTATATTCCGCTATCAAAAACGCGCCAGCGCCCATCAGCGGCGGCATAATTTGCCCGCCGGTAGAGGCTGCCGCTTCAATGCCACCCGCCTGTTTAGGCTGATAGCCCAACTTTTTCATCAGGGGAATGGTAAAAGCGCCGGTGGTCACCACGTTAGCAATGGCGCTACCAGAAATAGACCCCATGCCCGCCGATGCCAACACAGCGGCTTTGGCGGGGCCACCACGCTGGCGACCAGTGGCGGCATACGCCATATCAATAAAGAACTTACCCGCGCCAGTGCTTTCCAGAAACGCGCCAAACAGCACGAAAATAAAGATATAAGTGGCAGCAACCCCCAGCGGCAGGCCGAAGATGCCCTCTTGGCCCAGGTAAAGCTGGCCCGCTACGCGGTCAAGGCTATACCCACGGTGCTCCATGATCCCGGGCATCCATTCCCCCAGCCAAGGCAGCTCACCCCGAGGGCCAGCAAAAGCATAGATAATGGCTAATAAGCCAATCACCGTCATACCGAAGCCCACTGCACGGCGGCTGGCTTCCAGCACGGTCACCGTGGCAATGCAGGCGACGAGTATATCGGTCTCGTTCCAGAACCCGGCGCGGCTGAATATCGCATCGAGGTTGAAGACCAAATAACCGCCAG
>NZ_JAMZBE010000227.1:0-3838 GCF_024158645.1 Halomonas sp. 707B3 | reverse complement strand
CTTCTAGAGCGCTGTGTGGCACCGGGACTCCAGTCCTGATGGCCATATCGACGTAACCACTTTAATACCGTCGTGCGACCTTGAATACCGTAACGACTCTGCGCCTGTTGATAGGTCATCTCGCCACGTTCCACTTGCTCTACCACGGCCTGTTTAAAGACCAGAGTGTAGTCTTTCTGTGTGCGCTTAACGCGTTGACTCATCACGCTCTCCCAAAATAAGGACGGGAACGTGTCAACTCTATTCAGGACGGGTCACAGGCATAAAAAAAGTCCCCCGAAGGGGACCCAGGTGGAGCACGCCAGCTCACTCGGTGTATCACGCGGCTAAACCGCAGTGACATGGCAAAGAAGGGAAAGCACCAGGACAAACTTAGGTAGCTCTATTCATTTGCCGCTTGCCTTTTATATAGCGAGCAGCGTGCCACTATATTTTTTATCTACTAAAAACAGTTGCTTATAGACAAAAATAGGCGATCAACAGCTTAAGTAACGATATCACATCCCCTAAAGCGCACCAGCGCTGAGCACTGAGATGGCCAATTGCTTCAAAAGTGGTCATTGGTTTAATGGCAAACTTGGTTGCGCCCACGACGCTTAGCGCGGTAAAGCGCCTCATCCGCTACCACCAGCAACCTATCCTGGTCATCATGCATCGCGTCGGTACTGCATACCATGCCGGCGGATAAGGTACAGGCAAACTCCTGGCCATCTTGATTGAAGCGCAGTCGGGAAAAATACTCCCGAATATCCTCTAATCGTTTCCGACCATCCTCTGCACAACAGTGCGGCATTACTAATAAAAACTCTTCACCGCCATAGCGTCCGATCATATCGGTTTGACGTAGCCGCTGGCGCAGCAGGGTCGCCACCGAAGCAATGACGACATCCCCGACAGCGTGGCCGTAGGTATCATTAATCGATTTAAAGTTATCAATATCGATCATAGCGACCACTACCGGATACCCCTGGCGAAAACCACGGGTAATTTCATTCATCGCGGTGCTCTTGATACTAGCGTGCTTCAATAACCCTGTCAGGCTATCCCTGTTCAGTAACGCAGATAGCGTACGTGAACGGGCTACCCGAACGCGGATAGACGCGATTAACTGTGCTGCGAGAATCGGCTTAGTCAAAAAGTCATCAGCACCATGGCTAAGCGCATCTACCTGTTTACCCAAATCCATTTCCGCTGACAAAAACACAATCGGCAGGCTGCTCCACTCATCATACTGCCTGACCACTGCGGCTAAATCCGGGCCGTCGTAGTCCGGCATGTGTACATCCATCAGCAGCAGTTCCGGCCTAAACGAATTAAGCTGGTCAATAATGTATCGAGGCTTATCAAGGATCCGTACTTCCATACCCGCCGACTCCAGCACCAGCCGGTAATACGCCGCCAGTTGCTGGTCGTCATCTACCACCAGGATACGGGGAGGTGGTGCACGGTGCTCTTGCAGCAATTGCTCCAGCCGGTTAACTAGCTGCGGGATATTCAGCGGTTTTAAGAAATAGCCGTGGGCATTAAGCTGGGCCGCTTGCATACGGGCATCAAATGTATCGCTGTTACTAATAAACAGCAGCGGGCACGACAGCGCTTGCAGCGGGGCAAGGTGCTCAACACCCATCATGACATCGACAATTAAAATATCGGGGGGCTCTTTGTTAATCTCCTTGCACGCAGCCGGAACCGAGGAGAACAGGCGTACCACGTAGCTGAAGTTTGTCAACTGCTCCAGGATATGCTGCCCTAGCGTTGGGTCCTCTTCAATTAGCCATATTTTTGCAGCTTTAGAGGGTTCATTAAGCTTAGAGGTAACTTTAGGGTTATGTTGCGAGCTTGGGACCAGCTCTACTTGCATGGACTGCAGTTGGCTGCCGACAACATCGATCAGCTGTAAATCAATGACCGCCTTCCCCTCTTCCAAACAGCGCTGCAATACGCCTTCCAGAAGGCGCGCCTGATGACCAATCGCATCAAATCCAAATGTACCCGCAGAGCCGGCCAGCTTATGTAGACGCCGGCTGACATCCTTGAGTACTTCATAGGGAGACAAGCCCTCCGTAGAATAATCAACGCCCGCTGATGCCATCAACTGGGACTGCATACTTTGCTGCAATGTGTTTAACAGCTGGCATAAAGACGCCAGCTCAGCCTGCAGGTTTTGCTGGTAAGACTTTTTTAATAGCGCCAGCTTATGCTCAAGAGAGTTCGGATCACCTTTTTCCATACGCATGCTCCCAAAGAGTACGGACTTGATGCGCCAAGGTCATAGGGTCAAACGGTTTGGAAATAACGTTTTCAGCCCCTAGTGCCACAAGCTGACTGACCTCATGCGGTTGAACTTTTGCCGTCATAAACGCCACGGGCACATTTTCCAGGCTCGGCAGCCGACGCAGCGCTGCCAGCGTTGAAGGTCCATCCATGCCCGGCATCATCACGTCCAGCAAAATCATGTCCGGAGCGAACCGCTCGGCCTCTTCCAGCGCCTGCTCTCCAGAGGAGCATACCTTTACCTTGAAGCCACCCACTACTTCCAGCGCAAGCGTCGCCACTGTTTGAATATCAGGGTCGTCTTCCACATACAAAATGCGTTCCAAACTATTCATCCACTCTTTACCATCTGCGCCAGTTGGGTTCGTTGTTGTATAGCCTCTAGCAACTGCTCCGGGCTAATGCGCGATTTTAGGAAAACTTTTTCAACACGATGTTGATCTAGCTCATGAATTGACTGTCCGGAAAGAATGACAATTCGAGATTGCGGCTGTATGTCACGAATTTGCTCCAGAAGCTCCCAACCTTCACCGTCCGGCAGCCCGATATCCAGGATAACGGCATCGTAACGCCGTTTTGCTAAGGCGCGACGCGCTGTCGCCAAACTCGACGCGTGTTCACAGTGTGCATGGCCGTTAAGCATTGTGCGAATAACAGCGCGCAGATCAGGGTCATCTTCTATATGCAGGAGCATTAAGCGCTCTTCATATATCTGCATTTGACTGCTGAGTAAGTCCAGCAAACGCTGGGGCTGAATCGGTTTTGCTAACCACGCAATATCCTCAAGATGGCCTTCTAGCGCCACTTGACCACGCTCAACACTCCCGCTAACCACTAGCACAGGGGTATGCTGCGTTTCCTGCTGCTCACGTAGGAAATGTATCACGTCGAAACCGCTCATATCGGGCAGGCCTATGTCAACGGTCACCGCGTCATAGCGGTGGCTCGCCAGCTTTTCGAGCGCCATACCACCGCTAGCGGCAGTATCCACCCGATAGCCCGCCGCCACGAGTATTTCCTGCAGTACGAGAAGCACAGAGGAGTCATCTTCTACAACTAACACACGGCCAGCGCTATTCTGGTCGTCTCCGGGATCACCGCCCTCCTCACACTCGGACGGGTACATAGGCAACGAAAACCAGAAGCAGCTTCCCTCTCCCTCCTCGGAAGTGAACCCCATCTCTCCTTCCATATGCTCGATCAGCTCTTTGGTAATCGCCAAGCCTAGCCCCGTGCCACCCTTAGCCCGGGAGTCGGAGGCATCGACTTGGGCAAATTTATTAAAAATATGCGATTTAAACGTCTCGGGAATTCCAGGCCCCTCATCCTTAACGTTAACGACAATATTCGCTGACTGTCGCTGCACAAAGATATGGACATCTCCGCCTTCTGGCGAGAACTTCACCGCGTTAGAGAACAAATTAGCCATCACCTGCTGCAAACGCTGCCCATCCACTCGCACCTGGCTGCCGGGATACGGATTATCCAGCTTTAAAGTGACATTACGCTCACGGCGGTAGTGGCGGTTTTCCTCAATGGCACTCTCCAGCAAACGCTGTAGCGG
>NZ_JAMZBE010000226.1:0-3961 GCF_024158645.1 Halomonas sp. 707B3 | reverse complement strand
TCGTTGATGCGTGCCTGGGCTTCCTCTTCCGAGCCAAACACCCGCGCCGAGCCGCTAAAGCGCGTGCCCTCTTTACCGGTGATTTTCGCCACCGCCCCTTCCGGCGCTAAGTTGCCAAACAGAATACGCAGGTGGCTTTCGGCTTTGATCGGGTTACCCAGCGGCGCGATGATTTGCTGATCCATCGGGTACGGCTCGACGTTAGCGAGGTTTTCCGCCAGCGTTTTACCGGTCACGGTTAAGCAGTTGCCGTTAAGCAGCCCAGCATCCAGCAGGATTCTCATCAGCGGCTGAATGCCGCCAATCGCCACCAGCTCGCTCATCATGTAGTGGCCGCTGGGGCGCAGGTCGGCCAGCACCGGCACGCGCTTACCGATCTCGGTGAAGTCTGCCAGGGTCAGCTCGACACCGATGGTGCGCGCCATGCCAATCAGGTGCAGCACCGCATTGGTGGAGCCACCCAGGGCAATCACCACGGTCACGGCGTTCTCGAACGCCTCGCGGGTCATGATATCGGAGGGCTTGATGTCTTGCGCCAGCAGCGCCAGCACGGCTTCGCCAGCGGCTTTGCAGTCATCGCGTTTCTCTTGGGAGATGGCATTCTGCGCCGAGCTTCCCGGCAGGCTCATACCCAGTGCTTCAATGGCCGAAGCCATGGTGTTGGCGGTGTACATGCCCCCACAGGAGCCAGGGCCAGGAATGGCGGTCTCTTCGATGTTTTTCAGCTCGATCAGGTCGATGTCGCCACGGGAGTGGGCGCCCATCGCTTCGAACACCGAGACAATATCGGTGTGGCCCTTGCCGGGCATGATGGTGCCGCCGTAAACGAACACGCTGGGGCGATCAAGCCGTGCCAGCCCCATCACGCAGCCCGGCATGTTCTTATCGCAGCCGCCAATCGCCACCAAGCCATCAAAGCCTTCGCAGCCCGCCACGGTTTCGATGGAGTCGGCAATCACTTCCCGCGAGACCAGCGAGTACTTCATTCCTTCGGTGCCGTTGGCAATGCCATCAGAAATGGTAATGGTATTGAACACCACGCCTTTGCCTCCGGCGGCATCGGCCCCATCCCGGGCAAGCTCCGCCAGCTCACCAATATGGCTATTACACGGCGTCACCATACTCCAGGTAGACGCGATACCTACCTGAGGCTTTTGAAAATCGTCATCGTTGAAGCCCACGGCGCGCAGCATGGCGCGGCTAGCCGCTTTACCGGGGCCATCCACCACCGGGGCAGAGTGGCGGCGGGTATTATTGTTGGTCGGCTCGGTCATCACGGACTCCTCTCAATTGCATGGCAAAGGCCACAGCTTGGCGATATATCTTACATCCCGCAAGGTACTTAACTTATGGCACCATAGCGTCACCGCTACCCGTGACGCTGATTGCCGTGAAGGAACGCCGCCGTATGCCTGCCAATGCTTTGTTCTCCCCCACTCCGCTCCCCCCCGGTTTTATGGTGGTACATGCTAACCGCTTGGAAGATTTACGCGGTTTGGCGGTGGAGTGGATGCGCCGCCAGCCGTTGGGGCCGTTGGAGAACGAAACCATTCTGGTGCAGAGCAACGGTATTGGGCAGTGGCTGAAACTGGCGTTGGCGGAAGACCCTAAGAACGGCGGCGCGGGCATTGCGGCGGCGCTAGAGGTGATGCTGCCCGCGCGGTTTCTATGGCAGGCCTACCGCACGGTGCTCACTCACGTTTCGCAAAACGCCGATGCCGTGCCGGAAACCTCGCCGTTTGATAAGTCGCGCTTGGTATGGCGGCTGCTGCGCCTGCTGCCTACCCTAGCCGGGCAGCCGGTGTTTGAGCCGCTGGCGCAGTTTCTAGAAATCGACCGTGACCAGCGCAAGCACTACCAACTGGCCGAGCGGCTGGCGGATCTGTTTGACCAGTACCAGGTCTACCGCGCCGACTGGTTAGACGCCTGGGCCAACGGCCACGATGTGCTAATTACCGCCAGAGGCGAGCACCGCCCGCTGGAAGAGCACCAGCGCTGGCAGCCCGCGCTCTGGCGCATCCTGCGTGACGATGTGGCCGCCACCCAAGGCAATGCCGGATTGAACAGCAGCCGCGCCCAGGTTCACCAGCGCTTTTTGAAGGCCACCGAGCACCTAGAGGGCCAAGACTGCCCACCGGGGCTGCCTCGGCGGCTGATTATCTTTGGTATTTCATCGCTGCCCCAGCAAACCCTGGAAGCGCTGGCGGCGCTCTCTCGCTGCTGCCAAATCGTGCTGTGCGTTCACAACCCCTGCCAGTTCTACTGGGCGGATATCATCGAGCACAAAGACCTGCTACGCGCCCAGCGCTACCGCCAGCGGCGTAAAACCGGCATGCCCGAAGCGCTGGATGTACTGGGCACCGGCGATGCCGATGACGCTCTGCACCTGCACGCCCAGCCGCTGCTAGCCGCCTGGGGCAAGCAGGGCCGCGACTACCTGCGCCTGCTCGATGAGCACGACGACGCAGGCAACTACCAAACCCTATTCGAGCAGCAGGCACTGCGCATCGATATGTTCGAGCCGTTCAGTGGCGAGGATCGCCACTGCCTACTCAGCCAGCTGCAAGACGACATCCGCGAGCTGCGCCCCGTGGCGGAAACGCAAGGCCACTGGCCCGCACTGCCCGCTGCCGATGACTCCATCGTGTTCCATATCGCCCACGGCCCCCAGCGGGAAGTGGAGATTCTCCACGACCAGCTGCTGGCCGCCTTCAGCGCCGACCCGCACTTGCGCCCACGGGACATCATCGTCATGGTTCCGGATATCGACCGCTACGCGCCGCACATCGAAGCGGTGTTTGGCCAGCTGCCCACCGACGACCCGCGGCACATTCCCTACACGCTCTCCGACCAAGCCAGCCGTCACCGCCTGCCGCTGATGATTGCCCTGGAAAAGCTGCTACGGCTGCCGGAGCTGCGCCTGTCGGTGAGCGATTTACTCGACCTGCTGGATGTCCCCGCCCTGCGCCAGCGCTTCGGCCTAGAAGAGCGTGACCTACCGGTGCTAGAGCGCTGGATGGAAGGCGCGGGCATCCGCTGGGGGCTAAACGCCAAGCAGCGCCAAAGGCTGGAACTGCCCGGCGGGCTGAGCCAAAACACCTGGGCATTCGGCCTGCGCCGGTTGCTGTTGGGCTACACCGTGGGCGACGGCCACGCGTGGCAAGGCATCGAGCCGTTTGATGATATCGGCGGGCTGGAGGCGGGCTTAGCTGGGCCGCTGGCGACGCTGCTGGAGAAGCTCGAAGCCACCTGGGAGAGCTTCTGCCAACCCACCGATGCCGCTACTTGGGTTGCGCGGCTACGGGGGCTGCTGGAAACTTTCTTTCTTACCGACGATGCCCAAGAGAGCATCATGCTCACCAAGCTAGAAAGCGGCTTGCAGCAGATGCTGGAAAGCAGCCGGGAAGCCGAACTCAACGACCCGCTGCCGCTCTCCATGGTGCGGGAGCACTGGCTGGCGCAGATCGATGAGCACAGCCTTTCCCAACGCTTCTTGGCCGGGGCGGTCAACTTCGCCACGCTGATGCCCATGCGCGCCATTCCCTTCAAGCGGGTATGCCTGCTGGGCATGAACGACGGCGAGTACCCCCGCTCCCAGCCGCCGCTGGATTTCGACCTGATGGGCAGCGACTACCGCCCCGGCGACCGCTCCCGCCGGGAAGACGACCGATACCTGTTTCTGGAAGCGCTGCTCTCTGCCCGCGACCAGCTCTACGTGAGTTGGGTTGGCCGCAGCCAGATCGACAATACGCCGCTGCCGCCCTCGGTGCTGGTGGGCCAACTGCGCGACCACTTAGAAGCCGGCTGGCAAACGGAAAACGGCGCGCCGCTGCTGGAAACACTCACCACCGAGCATCCGCTGCAGCCTTTCAGCCGCGATTACTTCAACAGCCCAGCAAGCCGACTGTTCACCTACGCCCACGAATGGCGCGAGGTGCACGCCCCGCGCACGCCACCCGCC
>NZ_JAMZBE010000225.1:0-3971 GCF_024158645.1 Halomonas sp. 707B3 | reverse complement strand
AATCTGGGTGCCGTCCATGTCATACCTCCTGCCGCTGTGGAGGTCATATTCTGGCCCAGCTCAGGGGGCGAATTCCACACCCAACGTCGAAGAGCCATATTTTTAGACCAATTTTTTATGTATTGGGTTTTGTCCCACACCCCCGCTCGCTGCAGGTGGGTTGGTGGTCGTAGAGGGTTTGAATAATCTGGCAGTCGGCGGTTTTACCGCCCCGGCACTGATGAACCACTTGGCGCAGCTCGTCGGCTAGCGCCTGAAGCTTGGCAATACGCTCTTCTAGGTGCTCTAAATGGCGGCTGGCGATCTCATCGGCGGCGCTGCAGTCGGTATCTGGGTGGTCGGAAAGCTCGAGCAATTCCTGAATATTGTGTAGGTCTAGCCCTAGGCTGCGGCCATGGCGAATAAACCCAATGCGTTCCAGCGCGGCCTGACTATACAGCCGGTAGCCTTGCTCCCCACGTTTGGGTGGTGGCAATAGGCCCAGCTTTTCATAGTGGCGAATACTCTCTGGTGAGCAGCCTGTGCGGGCAGCAACATCTCCAATGCGGTAATACGTAGTCATCGGCTTGACCCTGTAACGATTACAGGGTTTAGGCTAGTCCTCATTCCCACCGTGAACAAGTAGGTGATGAGATGACGCTGATAACCGAGCTGCTACAAATTGCCTTAACGGCGGCCCCGTGGCTGCTGTTGGGGCTAGTGATTGCCGGGCTGATTAAGGCGTGGTTGCCAGAACGCTTACTGCAGCGTTGGATGGGTGGTCGCGGCCTGGGTAGCATTGTGAGGGCGGCAGTGATTGGCATGCCGCTGCCACTGTGTTCCTGCGGGGCGATTCCTACCGCGATTGCGCTGCACCGGGGCGGTGCGGGGCGCGGGCCGACTACCTCGTTCTTAATTAGCACCCCAGGCGTGGGTGTGGACTCGATTCTGCTGACCAGCGTGCTGCTTGGCCCGCTGATGGCGGTGGTGCGCGTTGTGGGCGCATTGGTGACGGCCATTGTGACGGGCTTACTGGTGGGCTTTACCCGCGAAGCAGAGGCGGTTGAGCCTGTTGCTAAGAGCGGCTGCTGTTCGTCGCATGGCTGCCATGACCACCACGCCGAAACCGGCGAACCTAGCGGTTTGAAAGCGGGGCTGCGTTATGCGTTTAGCGATCTGTTGGATGACATCAGCGCGTGGATGTTTGCCGGGTTACTACTGGCTGGGGTGCTGATCACACTGGTGCCGCCAGATACCTTGGCACAATATTCAGGCGGTCTTTGGGCGTTGCTGCTGATGGCGGTGGTAGGTATTCCGCTCTACATATGTGCGGCTGCCGCCACGCCTGTGGCCGCTGGGCTACTATTAGCCGGTATCTCACCAGGAATGGCGCTGGTGTTCTTGCTGGCGGGGCCGATTACCAGCCTTGCCACACTCGCCATTCTGCGCCGCGAGCTGGGTAACTCAGCATTGGCGGTTTACTTGGCTAGCGTGCTGGTAGTGACCGTACTGGTAGGTTGGCTGTTTGATGTGGCCGTTGGCATGGCCGGCTGGAACCCGGTGGAGCAGGCCAGCCAAGTGCAAGAGCTGCTGCCCCACTGGTTAGAGTGGTTGGCTTTGGCGATGTTGGCTATGGTGGCTATCCGGCCGGTGCGTCGCCGTTTACTGGGCTTTTAACCGATAATGAGCTTTTAACCGAGGCTTAGCGGGTGTCTTTGTAAATACGCCCGCCTTTCATAATCATGCGCAGGTTCTGCTCTGGGTCGTGCAGAAAATCCAGATTGCGGCTGGGGTCGCCGTCTACCAGCAGTAGGTCTGCCCAGGCACCGGGTTCGATCTTGCCTAGCGTGCCGGGGTAGGGGTTGCGCGGGCCGGAGAGCGCTAGTAGTTCGCCGTTACGCCCGGTGGCCATAGCAAGCACGGTGAGCGGGTCGTAGAAGCGGGTGAGTTTGGCGAGCTGGCGCAGCTGGTTGGGCGTATTTTGTGGGTTAAACAGAATATCGGTGCCCCAGGCGGTTTTAATATCGAAGCGCTGAGCGAGTTCATAGGCGCGCACGGTGCCTTCTGCTACTTGCCGCTGAGATTCGCGACGGGCGGCATCGGGGTAAACGTTGGCGTCCTCATCCTGCAAAAATGGCTGCAGGCTCCACCAGGCGCCTTCGCCCGCCATCATGCGGGCGGCTTCTTCATCGGCCAGCTGGCCGTGTTCGATGGATTTCACACCCGCCCTCAGCGCCCGCTGTATGCCCCTTGGGGTGTACACATGCACCATCACATAGGTGCCCCAGTCGTCGGCAGCCTCTACCGCCGCCCGTAGTTCGCGCTCGGTAAACTGGGTGCTGTCGAGTGGGTCGTACAGCGAGGCAACGCCGCCACCGGCCATTAGTTTGATTTGTGAAGCGCCTAACATGAGCTGCTCACGGGTGCGTCTCAGTACTTCATCCTCCCCATCGGCAATCGCGGCTACCCCTTGGCGCTCCTGCTCGCTGAGCGGGGTGTTCGTGCTCCGTGGAATCTCGTGGCGCATACGGAAATCGCCATGCCCTGAGGTTTGAGAAATCATCGCCCCGGCGGGAAATATGCGCGGGCCATCCACAATGCCTTCGTTAATGGCGCGTTGCAGCGCGAACGAGGGCCCGCCCACATCACGTACTGACGTTACACCCCGCATCAGCGTGCGCTTAGCTTCTTGAGCCGCCACCAGGTGAATGTAGCCCACATCAGCTGTCATGGCGGTGGTTTGGGTAATGGCCGCCAGCGTGGTGTGCCAGTGGGCGTCGATAAGCCCTGGCATTAATACGCGGCCGCCGCAGTCGACCACCTCTGCCCCTTCGGCAGCGGCATCAGCGGGCAGTAAGGAGTGAATACGGCCCTCTTCGATACGTACCGAAACGCCGCTTTGCAGGGCACTGCCACTGCCATCAAACAGCTGTAGGTTGGTTAGCAGCAGCGGGCCGTTGGTTTGGCGGGGCTGCGCACTCACCACCGAGGGCACGCTGAGCCCGGCAAACATCGCCATCAACGCAGCGGTGCCGCCCAGCACTTGGCGGCGCGTGAGGTCGGCCATAACCCGTTCATGAAATTGCTGCAGCATAGGTGAACCGCAGTAGCAGGCACCGTGCCCATGCGTATGGTGGGCGTGAAACAGCGGAGCGTGAAGCGCATTGGCAGCGGGCATAGGCGGTCTCTTATCAGCGAGGTGAGCATTAAGGCGCTAAGCGCCGCGTAGCGATAGCACTTAATAAACTATAGTGAGTGCCGCTAAGCAAGTGCGCGATGGGGAGGCAATGTGAGGGTGGGCAGGTGAGGAGTGAGCGGGTGGCAGGCCACCCGCCGAGGGCTTATGGACTATCCGGCGTCACCCGCCAAATAACGTTAGATAGGTCGTCGGCAATGATCAGCGCGCCGTCGGGGTCGACGGTGACACCTACCGGGCGGCCACGGGCGCGACCATCATCGGTGAGAAAGCCTGAAACAAAATCGATGGGGTCGCCGCTGGGCTGGCCGTTTCGGAACGGCACAAACACGACTTTGTAGCCTACCGGGTCGGCGCGGTTCCAACTGCCGTGTTCGCCGATAAACACACCTTCAGCGAACTCATCGCCCATTTCGGGGATAGAAAAGGCGAGGCCTAGCGGTGCCACATGGGAACCCAAGGCGTAATCCGGCGCGATGGCGCTCTCGACTTTCTCCGGGTTGCGGGGCTGAACGCGGTGGTCTACGTGTTGGCCCCAGTAGCTGTAAGGCCAGCCGTAAAAGCCGCCCTCCTGCACGGTGGTGAGGTAATCGGGAACGAGGTCAGGGCCTAGCTCGTCGCGCTCGTTGACGACCGTCCATAGCTGCTCGGTGCCGGGCTGAATCGCCATAGCGGTGGGGTTACGCAGGCCGGTGGCGTAGGGGCGGTGCATGCCGGTGTTAGGGTCGATCTGCCAAATTTCCGCCCGATTAACCTCTGCCTCCATACCACGCTCGGTGATGTTGCTGTTGGAGCC
>NZ_JAMZBE010000224.1:0-4003 GCF_024158645.1 Halomonas sp. 707B3 | reverse complement strand
CATGGCACTGTCTGGGTGAATGGCGATAATGGCTATATTGCCATGCAGGTCAGTGGGTTAGAAGTGCTTCCGGGGGCCGGTCTCACGGATTCAGGTATATTTCTAATCCAACGAATGATAATGATCAATTAGAGAGACATATCTGGAGTATCTGTAAGTATGCTACTGGCTGGGGGAGGGAAACTCTCCTACGAGATATATTAAGGGAACGTAACTTTACTGATGACGCTAGTAATCAAATAGATCAGGCAGTTAAAACAATTTCTTCTAAAGTTTGCTTTGGATTGCCTATGCTGCTTAAGCCATTGGCGGATATGTCTGAAGACGAGAATTCCATACTAAGCATTATTGAAAATGGAGCTTACAGTAAGATTACTAAATACCTTATCGCAAAAGGGGTTCCAAGAGACACTGCTATATATATAAAACAAACTGCTTTGGCTGATGTCGATCAAGAAGAGCTTGACTATCGTCAAATACAGGAAAAAATATCAGATTTAAGAGGGCATGTTTCGCTTTGGATATTTAGCCAAATTGAAAGTGCTGGCATGTAACGAGTACATCCAAATGACGCCTACTGCTCACCTGATTTAGGCACTATAGAAAAGACTGCCAAAAGGCAGTCTCTGGCCAAATGCTAACATCACTAAAACCAATGGTTTTAACCCGCAACCCCACTAACCCTAACAACCTCCCTCACCACCGCCTCATTCAACACCCCGCGCTTGGCTTCCACTGCCGTGAGCCATTCGCGGGCGCGGGTGATGCCGGTGTACACCAGCTCGCGGGTCAGGATGGGGTTCAGCGTGGACGGTAGCAGTAGCGCGGTGTGTAAGAACTCCGAGCCTTGGGATTTGTGCACCGTCATCGCAAACACGGTTTCTACCGCGTGCAGGCGGGAAGGCAGCACCCAACGGATGGGTTTGTCGGTGTCGCTAGTGGGGAAGGCGACTCTTAATAGCTTCTGCTGTGGGTTGCGCGGGTCGGGCACGGCCAGGGTGATGCCGATATCGCCGTTCATCAGTTTCAGGCCGTAGTCGTTTTGGGTCACCAGTACCGGGCGGCCTTCATACCAGCCTTTCTCCAAGGTGTAGTCGCTGCCGAACAGCAGCTTTTCACTGCGTAATGTGCTGGCGATGCGCTGGTTCAAGCCTTCTACCCCCCAGGGGCCTTTGCGCAGCGCGCACAGCAGTTGGAAGTGGCTGTAGGCGCTGAGCACCTCGCTGGCCCAGGCGTCAAAAGCGGTTTGGTTTTTCTCGAACGACTCGTCCCGTGGGCGCTGAGCTTGCAGCACGTTTAAATAGTGGCGGTAGCCGGTGGGCGGGGCGATGGGCTGGCCTTGGTGGTCGGTGCGGCCTTCGCCGTTGCCTGCAAAGCCGCTGGGGCTGCCGTGAATCACCAGCTTATCCAGCGCGGCGTCGTCACTCATCACCAAATGGTGCACATCTGGGTAGCCGTGGCGCAGCACGGCGCTTACCGACTGCTGCTTTTCCCGTTCGCTTTGCGCATGGCCCGGCTGGTTAATGGCTTTGGCCAGCTGGCCGATGCCGCTGTGTTCATTAAAGCGGTGGCTAACCCGCAGCATGGTAATGGCTTGGTCGAGCGGTTGGCCTGCGGGGTCGATGAACTCGGCTGGCAGCGGCTGGCCGGTGGCCTGGGCTAGCCAGTCGGCGGTGGCCGGGGTGTAGTGGGCGGCATCGGCGCGGCGGCATAGGTCGCCGAGTACCGAGCCTGCCTCTACCGAGGCGAGCTGGTCTTTATCCCCCAGCAGAATGCACTGGGCGTGGGCGGGCAGGGCGCTGAGGGTCGCGGCCATCATTTCGATATCCACCATCGAGGCTTCGTCGATCACCAGCACATCCAGCGCCAGCGGGTTGGCGGCGCTGTGCCGGAAGTGGCGGGTGTCGGGGCGTGCGCCGAGCAGGCGGTGGAGGGTGGTGACTTCCGTGGGGATGGTGGCTTTTAGCTGTTTTGTGGCTGAATCATCGCCCGCTAAAGCGGCCTCCCACAAAGCTTTCTCCTTCAGAGCACCTTCTGACAAAGCTTCATCCTGCATGGCTTTATCACCTTCAGCTTCTTCCCTCTTGGCTCCTTGCAACAAAGTGGTTAGGTCAGTGAAGGGGAGTTTTGCGACCTGCCCGGCGATGGATTCGTTCAAGCGGGCGGCGGCTTTGCCGGTGGGGGCGGCTAGGCGAATGCGCAGCGGCTGGCTAGGGTGCTGGGCCAGTTGCAGGGTTTGCAGCAGGGCTAGCAGGCGCACCACGGTGGTGGTTTTACCGGTGCCGGGGCCGCCGGTAATGATGCCGAAGCGGCTGCGGGCGGCCAGCGCGCAGGCGGTTTTTTGCCAGTCTAGGCCGTTGCTTTGTTTGAACAGTATGTTCAGGGCTTGGGGGAGTAACCCAGGGTGACTGGCGTCACCCGTCGCCCAATGAATTGGCCTCCCACCTTTGCTTTCTGAGCCTGTGCTTGCTGTGTGGCTAGTGGTTGGCTCGGTTGTCTGATGATTTAGCCTCCCACCTTGGCTTTCTGTGCCGGTGGCTTCTAGGCGTGCGGCGATGTGTTGGTGCAGGCTTTGCTCGTACTGCCAATAGCGGCGCAGGTAGAGCCGCGTGCTGGGGGTGCCGCTGGCTGAGTGAGTGGTCACTACGACCAGCGGTGTGTTGCCGGGGCCTTCGCTGGTGAGCAGCGGGTGGTGCAGGGCGGCTTGCCATTCGCTGAGCGTGAGCGTGGCCAGCACGTCGCTGGGTAGCGGCGGCGGGTCGGTGAGGTCGTCCCCTTCGGGCGGTAGCGAAAGGGCGAAATCCGGCGCGTTGAGCGTGGCGTTAATATCCAGGCATACGTGGCCGCGGCCTAGCTGGTGGCTGGCAAGTGCTGCTGCCAGTAGCAGCAGTGTGGGGGCGTCTGGGGCTTCACTGGCTAAAAAGCGCACCAGGGCGCGGTCTAGATCTCGCAGCCAGCCTCGCGCTACCCAGCGTTCGCAAAGGGCCAGCAGTTCCGGGGTGCTGCTGAGTGCCGGGTGGGCGCTGTCGGCATCGCCGAACATATCGAAGGTGTGGGTGTCGTGCTGGCGGCTCATGCCGTGGCCTCCTGCTGGGTGGCGTGTGGCTCGCCTGCAAACAGGCTATCCAAGGCTTCGATGAGTTCAACCGGGGCGGGTTCGCCCACCACGCCGCGCCCAGGGCTGCGGCTGCCGCGTAGAAATACCGTCATCGAACCGCCCAAATGCTGGTGCGGGTCGTAATCCGGCAGGCGTGCTTTTAAGAGCCGGTGCATGGCGAGTAAGTAGAGCGCGGCCTGTAGGTCGTAGCGTTTGGCGAGCAGCGCGTGGCGCAGGGCCTCGGGTTCGTAGGCGCTGTCGTTGGGGCCTAGGTAGTTCGATTTCCAGTCCAGCACGTAAAAGCGCCCCTGGTGCTCGAAGGCTAAGTCGATAAAGCCTTTCAGCATGCCGTTTAGGGTGTCGGCATCCAACGCGGGACGCTCTACCCCTTGCAGTAAGTGCTTGCTCACCAGCGCATCGATGGCTTGGGTATTCACCCGTTTGGCGGCGAACCAGAACTCTAGCTCTACTTGGTAGCTTTCTAGCTCATTCAGCGCCACGCTTTGCGGGGTGGGCGCGGCCAGCGGTAACGGCGTGGTGAGCAGGGCGCTTAGCCAGCCCGCCAGCGGTTCTTGCCATGCCTGCCAACCGCGTAGCTGCACCCGCCGCCAAAGCATATCGTTGAGGGCGTCCATATCGTTCGCGGCGGTATCGAAGCCTTGCTTGCCCGCCCACTCCAGCAGCCCGTGCAGAAAGGTGCCGGGGCCGGGGCCACGTGGAAATTTATGTAAGTGAAACGCTTCTAGTTGAGATCGTTCTTGAGATTGTTCTTGAGACAGTTCTTGCGGTTCATCCAGCACTTCAAAGGCGGTGGCTTCCTGGGCGGTGGTGGGTTCCAGCGGTGGCAGCACCGGGGCGGTGAGCGTGCCGGAAAGCCGCAGCGCGGAGTAGCTGGCAATCCACCAG
>NZ_JAMZBE010000223.1:0-4022 GCF_024158645.1 Halomonas sp. 707B3 | reverse complement strand
TCGCCACGCCTAGTGCGGGCTGGTTCACTCCTTGAGCGTGGCTTGAAAGCCATAAGCCTTTGCCCAACCACTGGGGCTGGGCGCTCGCCACGGCACTAATAAAGCCGTTATCCACGCAGCCGCTTTGGCGCAGTCGCGCTGCCGCCGCTAGGGCTAGTTCCTGCGGGTCGCGGGCGGGGAAATTGATGCACAGCGTATCGGCATCCAGGCGCGGTGCTAATGACGGCTTCGAGAGCAGGCGCGCAACATCGGCGGCGGAGCTGGCGCGGGCCAGCTCGGTTGCTACGCCGTCGCGGTCGAGTACGTGGGTAAGCTGGCGCAGAATATCCAGGTGCTCGTCGTTTTGTGCCGCAATGGTGACCAGCACATGTACGGTGTTGCCGTCGTGCCACTGCACCCCTTTAGGGAACTGCAGTACCCGCACGCCGGTACGCTTGACGTGATGGCGGCTTTCCGGAGTGCCGTGGGGAATGGCAATTGCGTTGCCTAGGTACGTTGAGGACTGCGCTTCGCGGGCGTGGAGGCCATCGCGGTACTCGGCCGCAACCAAGCCAGCCTCTGCCAGGGCGTTGGCGGCGCTGTCGAGCGCAGCTTGCCAGTTGTCCGCGTGGCGGTCGAGCAAGATGTCATCGGGGCCGAGTGTCAACATAGGGGTCTCCTGTAAACGCGGTCAGGCAACGGCAACGTCTGCGATTGGCGGCGAAAGTGCGCGCATAAAACGTTAGTCGTAGATCGTTGTGGTTGGCTGGATGAATCGTGTCACCTGTGTATAGTTGGCTATGCTGAATCGATTCACTTTTGGACACAAGGGTTGTCTTTTTAGACTTTGGTCTGAAGAGGGTAAAACGGCTGCTAAACTGCCGTCTTCATTTAGGGAGAAACCAGCATGACACTTGCCGATATTGCCCGGCTCGCCGGGGTTTCGCGCACCACGGCAAGCTATGTAATCAACGGCCAGGCCGAGCAGCGGCGCATTAGCCCGGCCACTATTGATAAAGTGATGGCCGTCGTGCGTCAGCACCGCTATCACATTGACCCTCAGGCCGCCGCGCTGCGCCGTGGCGCTAGCCGGTTGATCGGTTTGATCGTGCCAGATTTAGAAAATATCAGCTATGCCCGCCTCGCCAAGCGCCTAGAGCGCGGTGCTCGCGAGCGCGGCTACCAGTTGTTGGTGGCAAGTTCGGATGACTGCGCGGACAGTGAGCGCACGTTGGCCTTAGCGCTGCGCGCCCAGCGCTGTGAAGTGCTGATTACCGCCAGCTGCCTGCCGGAAAACGATACTTTCTACGTCGACTTGGCAAACGAAGGGTGGAGCGTCGTGGGCATGGACCGCGGCCTGACGCCCGAGCGTTTTGCCAGTGTGGTGAGCAATGATCAAGAAGCAGCCTACGCGCTGACGCGTTCGGTGATGGATGGTTCAACGCGACGCATTGCCTGGCTGGATGCGATGCCCGAACTCTCGGTTAGCCGTGAGCGCCGTGCGGGATTTCTTGCCGCACTGGAAGGGAAGGGGGTTGAAGCCGTTACCTTTAGCGGTGGGCGCTACGAGCGGGATGTGGGCGTTGAACTGGCGCAACAGCTCTTTGCTGCAGGCGAAGTAGATGCGCTGGTCACGGCTTCCTACGCGCTCATGGAAGGTGTGTTTGATGAGCTGCTTGCCCAGGGCGGGCTGCCGGAGACGCTGCGGTTAGCCACTTTTGGTGACCACCGGCTGTTAGATTTTCTGCCTCAGCCGGTTAATTCGGCGTTGCAGGATTATGACCGCATCGCCGAGCTGACGCTTCAGTGCGCGCTGGGCGCGATGAATGGAAGCTACCAATGCGGGCAGCAGGTGGTAGCGCGCCACCTGCGTACCCGCTGAGCGCAGGGTGCGCGCGGTTTATACCGTGCGGGCCTGTGCCCAGGCATTCGCGTCTGGAATCGACATATCATAGCGTTCGCTAAGATAGGGCGAGGAGAGCAGAAAGTCGGCGCTAGCCGCATTACACGCCACCGGCACGTTCCACAGCGCGGCAAGGCGCAGCAGTGCTTTCACGTCCGGGTCGTGAGGCTGCGGTGCAAAGGGGTCCCAGAAGAAGATCAGCACATCGAGCTGCTGCTCCGCGATGCGCGCTCCAATCTGCTGGTCGCCGCCTAGCGGCCCGCTCATTAAGCCTTCCACTTCTAGCCCCAGGGCGGTTTTCAGCCGCCCTGCGGTGGTGCCAGTACCAATCAGCGTGTGCTGGCTTAACGTATCCTGCCAGCGCGTCGCCCACTCCAGCATCTCGGTTTTTTTGCCATCGTGGGCAATCAGCGCAATACGCTTGCGCGGTTGCAGCGTCCGCACGGCTTGGCGGGGTGGGCGGGCATCGTTCATGGCATGGCTCTCCTGGTCATTCGCTTATTATTGATAGTGCGGCGAGGCGGTTATTTACTCGGCGTCAACGGCCAGTACTTTCATGGTGTTGGTGCCGCCGTGGGCATTCATATGGTCGCCGCGAGTAAGAATGACATGCTCACCTGGGCGTGCCAATCCATGGGCCTTCAGCAGTTTGATGGCTTCATGGTTCACCTCGGTGGCCTCCATGTGCGTAGTATCGAATGGAATCGAGACTACGCCACGGTAGAGCGCCATGCGCCGTTGGGCGATGGGGCTGTGGGCCAAGCCGACAATCGGCAAGCCAGAGCGGATGCGCGAGGCAATCAGCGGCGTGTAGCCGGTGGAGGTCATGCAGGCAATGGCGCGTACACCGGTTAGGTGGTTGGCAGCGTACATAGCGGAAAGTGCGATGGTTTCATCGATCCGCTCGAAGCCTTCATGAATACGGTGGCCGGAGGCTTGGGCGATGCGCTCGCGCTCGGCACCTAGGCAGACGCGGTCCATGGCTTCGATGGTTTCCACCGGGTAGTCGCCTGCCGCCGTTTCCGCCGAGAGCATGACCGCATCGGTGGCGTCGAGCACGGCGTTAGCCACGTCGAAGACTTCCGCACGGGTAGGGAGCGGCGATTCGATCATCGACTCCATCATCTGCGTGGCCGTAATCACCGCGCGATTCAGAGAGCGAGCATGCTTGATAATGCGCTTTTGGGTGCCAATTAGCGCTTCATCGCCAATCTCTACGCCCAGGTCGCCACGGGCGACCATCACCGCTTCTGACGCTTCAATGATGGCGTCCAGAGTTTCGTCGTTGGCGACGGCCTCGGCGCGCTCCAGTTTGGCGACCAAGCCAATCTCTTTGCCTTCCTCACCCAGCAGCGCGCGGGCTTCTTGCATATCGGCGGCGTGGCGCGGGAAGGAGACGGCTAAATAGTCCACGCCAATCTCAATGGCTGTTTTAAGGTCCTGCTTATCTTTGTCGGTGAGGGCCGGTGCCGACAGGCCGCCGCCCTGTTTGTTAATGCCCTTGTTGTTAGACAGCTTGCCACCCACGTGAACTTGGGTGTGCACTTCCTGCCCAACAATAGAGGTGACATCCAGCACTACGCGGCCGTCATCCAGCAGCAGGCGGTCGCCGGGTGAAACGTCATCTACCAGCGCTTTGTAGTCGCAGCCAACCCGTTCGGTGGTGCCGCTATTGGCATCCATGGCCATATCGAGCACAAAAGCTTGGCCGATGTCTAAGTGGATAGCGCCTTCTTTGAAGCGGGAAATACGAATTTTAGGGCCTTGCAAGTCGCCGAGTGCCGCTACGCTGCGACCTAAGCGCTGAGCGATCTCGCGCACCTCGGTGAGGCGGCGGCGATGATCATCAGCAGAGCCGTGGGAGAAATTCAGCCGTACCACGTCAACGCCCGCTTTTAGCATGGCTTCCAACACCCCGGGGCGGTCACTGGCTGGGCCAAGCGTGGCGACGATTTTGGTACGACGAAGGGGAGTTGGGGACGTTGCGCGTGTCATAGTGGTACTCCTAATGAGCAGCGTGGGCTGAACATAGTCTATAAAAAAGGGCTGATGAATCGTTGATTAAGTATTGGACTACGATAGCCTTTATATAGTAATTTTACTACATATTGGATAGTTATTAGCCTTTAGGGGCGGTTAT
>NZ_JAMZBE010000222.1:0-4114 GCF_024158645.1 Halomonas sp. 707B3 | reverse complement strand
CAACAACCAGCGAAAATAGTGACAACACAAGAGTTCGTAAAAACGTCATGAACAGTGGGCACCCGTGAAAAGAAGAGTAGGTATGGTGGTGTAACCGCCATAGCGCGCAATTGGCTGCCATTATAGGAAGGGGAGGCAGCGGCCACCAGTGTTGATATAGCGAGGAGCATGGGCGTGTGCCTTAACTCAAAATCATGTAACCTCGAAACTCGCACGATAGGCAGGCGGAGCCGGAGTCAGCATGCGCTTACTAAAACCCAGTAAAGGGTTGATTGGTGTCGATATTACCTCGGCCACCGTCAAGCTACTTGAACTTAAACAGTGCAACGACAACTACCAAGTTGAGAGCTACGCCGTGCGCCCGCTTCGCGAAGGCGCGGTAGTCGAGCGCCGTATTCGTGACATGAACGATGTTGCCAACGTGCTTAGTCGCGCCGTTGAGCATGCCAAACCCTCGACGCGCAAAGCCGCCGTGGCCGTTCCGGCCAGCGCCGCGATTACCAAAACGCTCCAGTTTCCCATTTCGCTTAGCGAAGATGAGATAGAGGAACGCATTATTGCCGAGTCTGACCGGCATATTCCGTTTCCGTTCAGCGAGGTAGCGTTCGATTTCCATTGCCTAGGCCCCGCGCCCTTTGATGAAGAGCAGCAGCAGGTGATTTTGGTGGCGTGCCGCCAGCAGGATGTTTCTCAACTTACCGAAACCTTAGAGCGCGCAGGTCTTGAGCCTGCGGCGGTGGATGTGGAAACGTTCGCCATGGAGCGCTCGCTGGCCGAGCTACGCCGTCAGCTCAGCGTAGAGAACGACCCCAACGCCTGTGTCGGGCTGGTGGATATCGGTGCCAATATGAACGCCTTCCACGTGGTGCGCGGTGGTCATATTGTTTATAGCCGCGACACGGTGTTTGGCGGTCGCCAACTGACCGATGCGATTCGTGACCACTACGCCATGAGTAATGAGGAGGCCGGCTTTGCCAAAAAGCGCGGCGGCCTGCCGGATGACTATCACGAGAAAGTGCTGAATCCGTTTTTAGAAACCGTGGTACAGCAGGTAGGGCGCTCGCTGCAGCTCTACTACACTGCTGGTCGCCAGCATGAGGTGCAGCACATTGTGCTGGCGGGGGGCTCTAGCGTGATTTCTGGGCTTGCTGAGCGAATTGCTGAAGATAGCGGGATGTCGGTGACGATTGCCAACCCGTTCCAACGTATGCGTGTGAATAAACGCCTTAATATTGAAGGCCTAACCAATGATGCACCGGCCATGCTCACCGCTGGCGGTTTGGCGATGAGGGTTGGGTTATGAGCATCAAGGTCAATTTGCTGCCCTGGCGGGAAGCACGCCGTGAAAAGCGTACACGCCGATTTTATGGGGGAGTCGTGATGATGTTCTTAGCGGGTATTGGTTTAGGGCTGGGTGTCTTGCAAATTTATCAGCAGCAGTTATCGGCTCAGCAGCAGCGCAATGCGTATATCACGAACCACATTGAGCGCTTGAATAACGAAATCGCCGACGTGCAGCGCTATCAAGCAACCGCAGCCCGGTTGGGTGAGCAACTAACGCTGTTTCAAACCCTGCAAGCCGAGCGGATAGGCACTGTACAGTTGTTCAATAATATTGCTGCCAGCGTGGTGGATGGCGTGGTGTATCAGCGCCTTTCCCGCAGTGGTGAACAGGTTAGCTTTTCTGCCATGGCGGGCAGCGAGCGGCAGGTATCGGATCAACTGCGCCAAATCGCCAGCATGCCAGGGTTAGGGGTGCCACAATTCTCTGAGGTAGCCAGTGGCGAAGATGGTACCAGCCGAGTGTTCCAGTTTGACGTGGTACAGTCTGTCGTAGAAGAAGCCGCCGCTGAGGAGGAAGCGCCATGATCTGGGGGCGTGAACGCTGGCGGAGTGAGTGGCGGCAGCTGCAAGATGTAGATTGGCAGGGGCTGGATGTAAAAGAGGCGGGAGAGTGGCCTGCGCTATTAAAAGCGCTATGTGGGGTGCTGGCCTTTGTCATTGCCGTTGGCGGCTTGAGCTGGTGGTTGGTAAGCGACAAGCGTGCCGAACTAGAAGCGGCCCAACGCCAAGAAGCGCGCCTTTTGAACGAATATCGCAGCAAAGTATCCGAAGCGGCCTTTTTGCCTGAGGTGCGGGAGCAGTTGGAGGAGTTAGAGGAGCAAATGGCGACCATGCGCGCCATGCTGCCTACCAGCGCTGAGATTCCGTCGCTACTGGACAGCATCAGCGATGCGGCGGTGGAAAACAATTTAAGCATTGAAGCTATCCGTTTAAGGCCTACCGTGAGTAACACTCACTATGTGGAGCATCCGCTGGATATTCAGGTGCGCGGCGGCTATCACGAACTAGCGCAATTTGTGGCAGATATCAGCCAGCTTGCGCGTATTGTGACCCAGCACGATTTAACCCTTGCCCCTGCCGGGCAGAGTGGTGACTCGCTGCGCATGTCGCTGCTGGCACGCACCTATAGCTATATAGAAGCAGTGGAAGGGGAGGAGCCCGCCCCATGAAGCGTCTACTTAGCATTGGAGCGGTGGTTCTGTTAGCGGGCTGTGGCGATGCCAACCTGAGCCAGTTAGATACCGTGATGGAAGAGATTCGTCGTACACCGGCAGGGCAGCCACCGGTGATTATACCGACGATTCCTGAGTATCAGCCGGTAGATTACCGTTATCGCGAGGTGCGAAGCCCCTTCTTAGCACCAGAAAGCATTCGTGCCAACGACACGGTAGCAGTGATGGAGAGTGCACTCGCCCCGGATCAGCAGCGCACCCCCGAGCCGCTAGAGGAGTTTCAGCTGGAGGCGCTGCGTTTAGTTGGCACATTGCGCATGGGTGGGAAGCAGGTGGCGTTGATTAGCGCCCCTGATGGCAGCGTTTATAGTGTGCGTGAAGGCAACTATTTAGGCACTAACTACGGGCATATCACCGCGATTGGCCCGCAAGAAGTACGCATAACCGAACGTATTTTTAATCAGTTGCAGGGTTGGCAGGAGCGTCAGGCATCGCTCACCCTGAATGAGTAGGCTAAGCACATATCGCACGGTGCGCCCTATGTATTTTTACTTGTTATCGGATAACACGCTATGGTCGTCATGCTTCGTCTAATTACGCTGTCATTGTTAGCCCTGATGCCCACCTTTGCCCTTGGTTCAGTGCTAACGGACCTTGATGTGCGTTCAACCAGTGGCGGCGAGGTGGAGCTGGTATTGCAATTTAGCGGCGGCGTTGCCGAGCTTCGCGGCTATCGGCTGAATACTCCGCCGCGTCTAGCACTAGATCTAGCCGATACCCAAAGCAGCTTGCCTCAGCGGCGCATTAACGTAGACAGCGCAGGTGTGGAGCGTATTACCGCGCTGGAGGGCAATGGCCGTACACGGCTAGTGGTCGACCTGAGCGAGCCGCTGGACTACACCTCTCGCATAGAAGGGGATCAGCTGCGCATCACCCTAAGCCCTGAAAGTACTAGCGCTGCGAATGACAACTCGTCCGCAGGTATGAGTAGCGGGTTGGAAACTGCCCTAGGGCCGCAAGTAACGGATATCGACTTCCAGCGGGGGGCTGATGGGGCAGGGCGTTTGCTGGTCTCTTTTGATCGTGAAGGGGTAGTGACGCAAGTGCGGGAAGGGAGCGAGGGCCGCGTTATTGCTGAGCTTCGCGACGTAGATATTCCTGATTCCTTGAATCAAATTTACGATGTGACCGACTTTGCTACCCCCATTACCCGCATAACCCCCCGCACTGGCCAGCGGGAAACCCTGCTTGAGCTGCAAACTAACGGCCCCTACGCGATGATTTCATCGCAAAGCGGGCGAACACTCACCGTGGAAGTACAGCCGGTGAGCCAAGCCTCTCAGCAGGACCGCGCGCAGCAGGGAGAAAGCTTCACCGGCGACCGTCTGAGCCTCAATTTCCAAGATATTGAGGTGCGAGCCGTGCTGGCGACGCTGGCTGAGTTTACCGGCTTGAACCTAGTCGCCAGTGATAGTGTTACTGGGCGAGTAACGCTCAACCTCAACGATGTGCCCTGGGACCAGGCGCTGGCGCTGATTTTGCAAAGCCAAGGGCTCTCTAGCCGTGAACAGGGCAATGTGATTGTAGTAGCACCGGCC
>NZ_JAMZBE010000221.1:0-4182 GCF_024158645.1 Halomonas sp. 707B3 | reverse complement strand
CCGCTAGAGAGCGTGCTGCGGGGCGCGATCGACTTCTTCAACCTGCCGATGTCCAGCTTTAGCAAAGGTGCGTCGGAGCAGGTGCCTATGCAGGCAGCAGGCGTCGCGATTGGTAACGCTATTTGCTACGAAATTATTTACCCACAGCTCGTGGCACAGCGGGCAGCCGATAGCGGTGTGATCGTGACGGTTTCCAACGATACTTGGTTTGGTGCCTCCATTGGCCCGCACCAGCACCTGCAAATGGCCCGCCTGCGCGCTCTGGAAAATGGCCGCTACGTGGTTCGCGCTACCAGCAACGGCATCACCGCCATTATTAACCCCCGTGGCGAACTGGTAGACCGCGCTCCGCAGTTTGAAACTACCTATCTCACTGGCGAGTTCTACGCTATGGAAGGGCTAACCCCCTTCAACCGCATGGGCAGCCTGCCCATCTGGCTACTCGCCGGGCTGTTCCTGCTGCCGGGGTTTGTGCGTCGGCGTTGATGCCAATAGCACCTCGGCCATGAAAAAGCCCCCTGCCACATTCGTGGCAGGGGGCTTCGTTTTAGGCGGCTTCTTAAAAAGCCGTCTGCTGAGTGCCGGTTAGGTGCTGCTGGGGATTTCCCCTAGCACCTCGGGAATCGTCATCCGCACATAGCGGCCCGGCGCGGGTTCGATCACTGTTAGCTCCCCTTCCCCAGGCTGGCGGGCAGGTACCATTTTCTTCGGGTCTGTATCCACGTAGCCGTTGTCGGTCATCCACGCTTGCCAATGGGGCCACCAGGAGCCTTCGTTAAACGTGGCGCCTTCCATCCACTCCTCGTGGGTCTCGGGCAGCGTGTCGTTGGTCCAGTAGCCGTACTTGTTTTTATGGGGCGGGTTCACGATACCGGCAATATGCCCAGAGCCGCCCAGCACGAAGGTTACCGGGCCTTTGGGCAGCAGCGCACCGTAGTAAGTGCTGTTCCACTTGGCGATATGATCTTCTTTAGTGGAGACAAAGTAACTAGGTGTTGAGACTTTGCGCAGGTCGATTTTGACCCCGTCTAGCTCGATTCCACCGGGCTCTACCAAGCGGTTTTCCAGATACATATGGCGCAGGTACCAAGCGTGGGTGCCTGCCGTCAGATTGGTGCCATCAGTATTCCAGTAGAGCAAATCGAAGGCGGCGGGAATCTCGCCCTTCAGGTAGTTATTGATATAGAACGACCAGAACAGATCATTTTCCCGCAGCAGGTTGAAGGTGTAGGCCATGGAGCGGCCATCCAGATAGCCCTTCATCTGCATGGTTTGCTCAATACCCTGCACCACGCGCTCGTTCAGGAACACGCCGATATCGCCCGGATCGCGGAAGTCCTGCAGCGTGGCCATGTAAGTGACCGACTTCACCTTGCGGCCACGGCGCGTGCTGGTGAGATACGCCACGGTGGAGGCGGTCAGCGTGCCGCCTACGCAGTAGCTCAGCAGGTTGACCGACTTCTCGCCGCAGGCTTGCTCAATCGCTTCCATCGCGCTGATGGGGCCCATCTGCATATAGTCGGCCCAGGTAATATCGCTCTGCTCGGGGCCAGGGTTACGCCAGGAGATCAGAAATACCGTGTGGCCTTGATCCACCAACCACTTCACCAGCGAGTTATCTTGCCGCAGGTCTAGGATGTAGTACTTATTGATCCAGGGCGGCACAATCAGCAGCGGCGTTTTAAAGGTGTTTTCGGTGGTTGGCGTGTACTGAATCAGCTGAATCAGCTCGTTTTCATACACCACAGAGCCAGGCGTTACGGCAATGTTCTCGCCCACGCCAAAGGCGCTGCGGTCGGTCATGCGTACGTTGATGCCTTCCGCTGAGTTGGCTAAATCTTCCCGCAGCCGAGTGAGGCCATCGACGAGATTCTGCCCCTTGGTTTCCAGGGTGCGGCGCATCACTTCCGGGTTGGTGGAGACGAAGTTGGTAGGCGACATCGCATTCACCAACTGGCGCGCGTAGAACGTTAAGTTGCGCTTGAGGGTAGGGTCTACATCCAGATCGTTAATCAGCTCTTCGACCATCTGCGAAAACAGCAAATACTGCTGCATGATCGCCATGTAGTAGGGGTCTGTGGTCCAGGCCTCATCTTTAAAGCGGCGGTCGTTCTTGGGCGGCGTTACCAGGGGTGCCACCTGCTCACCGGCCATGGCGCGTACGCCCTGCTGCCACAGCAACCACTGGTCTTGCATCAAGCGCGACTGGGTTTGCCACAGCAAATTCGGGTTACTCATCAGCGAACGTGCAGCGGCTTCAAAGCTTTCGCGCATGTCGCTATAAACGGAGTCAGCGGCTTCGCTGGGCGCCATACGTGACAGCAGGTCCTCTAGCAGACCTTTGTACTGTTCACCTACGTCGTCAAGCTGTGCCTTCCATGCCTCCATATCTTGCTGGGACAACGGTTGAGACGGCATTTTCCACCCTGACTGCATACGACTTTCCCCCTCACCAACTGGGCAATGGTTGCCCTGGCAACACGCTTAAGAACGCTGTAAAAGAACGCGGCGCCTCAAAGGCGCCGCGGACACTACTGACGATTAGCTTTTACGAGACGACTGGCTTGAGGCCTTCGCGGGCTGTTCACCCTTGGCGGTAGCGCTCGCTTGTTCGCTCATTTTTTGTCCGGCTTCGCTAAACAGCTTTTCCATTTCAGATTTGAACTGGAGGCTCATCTCGCTCATCACCCGCGCGTCTTCCTGCATCTGCTGAGAAAGCTCGTTCATCATTTCCGCTTGCTTGGTACCGAAATCGCGCAGGCTCTCGGCATCATTAATTTCTGTCGCGCTGCGGATGCGCTCGGTGCCCATCTGGCTGTAGCGTTTCATCGCTTCCAGCTGGTACTGGGTCATTTTTTCCATGTTATTGAGCATCAGCGAGTTCATCTTGCGCATCGGCTCAAACATCTGGCGAGTTTGGGCGTTAAAGGCGTCCATCATTTTGTCTTGCATTGTGGTTGCTCCTGTCTCTCATTCCTTGGCATGAGCCTGGAGTGGCTCATCACATCGCAAATTGCTGCACTGCAAAAAGAGTAATGCTTAGCATGCTGCTTTGCAACAAGGAGCTTCCTACGGCCCCTCTGCATACCCTACAGCCGCCTATGACTCAGCCTCACAGTGCCACGTATTTGATAGCGCCTTTATCGCCTACTCTTTGGCGCGAGAGCGAGAAGAAGCCGTGGCTTTCGCCTTGGTACTTTTCTCGTTTGCCGCTGACGATGGTTCGCTATCTTGGGTGCCGTTACTGGCACCACCCGTATGGGCACTACCGGCCTGACGTAGCATATCCAGCATCATTTGCTGATAGGTGCCAAAGTTAGCAAGCCCCTGTGAAAGCCCCTGCTGCATCATGGGTTGCTGCAGGAAAGGGCGCATTAAGCTCATGGGGTCATAACCTTCTACCCCCGATTCCATCTGCCGCTGAATATTATCCAGCAGGCTCTGCTGAAAGGCCTCCACATCGGGCAACCCCAGCGACTGCCGAAACTCATCCGGCGTCAGGTCAAACTCAACGTTAATTTTCATAGGCGACTCCTTAACCGTCTTCCTTGAGTGTAGCAGCGAACCACTCAGCACACCTTGGCGTTATCGCTGACTTAATCGCGGTGTATCAACGCTAACATCAGCGTTTTGGCCCCGGTGGCGCAACCAGTGATCAAGCAGCGTGATCGCCATCATGGCTTCCGCAATCGGCGTTGCCCGAATACCGACACAAGGGTCGTGACGCCCTTTGGTAATCACTTCGACTGGTTCACCATGAACATCAATGGAGCGGCCCGGCGTGGTAATGCTGGAGGTTGGCTTCAGTGCCAACCGAGCCACAATGGGCTGCCCGCTGGAAATACCGCCCAGCACGCCGCCCGCGTGGTTGGAGAGAAAGCCTTCCGGCGTCATCTCGTCGCGGTGTTCGCTGCCGCGCTGGGCAATGCAGCCAAAGCCCGCGCCAATCTCGATTCCTTTTACCGCGTTAATGCTCATCAAACCGTGCGCTAGGTCAGCATCCAGGCGGTCGAAGACTGGCTCGCCCAAGCCTACGGGCACGCCATCGGCAATCACGGTAATTTCCGCGCCCACGGAGTCTTGGTCCCGTCGCAGTTGATCCATGTAGCTTTCCAGCTCGGCTACTTTATCGGGGTCGGGGCAGAAGAAGGCGTTCTGATCGACAGCCTCCCAGGTTTTGAA
>NZ_JAMZBE010000220.1:0-4220 GCF_024158645.1 Halomonas sp. 707B3 | reverse complement strand
ATTCTTGGTCTACTCACCGCCAGCGCCAAGATGTCGCGTAACTGGTTTTTACGCCGCACTGCGACTGTTTACACCACGGTGATTCGTGGAGTGCCAGATTTAGTCCTGATGATGCTGCTGTTCTTTGGCGGCCAGATCGGCGTCAACGCCATCAGCGACATGCTGTATTACAATTATGAAATTGATATTTATATTAATTTCAACGCCTTTGCCGCCGGTGTACTCACCATTGGCTTTATCTTTGGTGCCTATATGGGCGAAACCTTCCGCGGCGCGTTTATGGCAGTGGACAACGGTCAGATTGAAGCCGGCAAAGCTTATGGTATGAGCGATGGGCTAGTGTTTCGACGCATCCGCTTTCCCCAGATGATGCGCCACGCGCTGCCTGGCCTCTCTAACAACTGGATGGTACTGCTCAAAACCACCGCGCTAGTGTCAGTAATTGGCTTGACCGATATGGTGCGAGTTGCCGCTGAAGCCTCCCGCGCTACCCATGAGCCTTTTGTGTTTTTAATCCCTGTGGCGGTGGCTTACCTTCTAATTGCCAGCGTCTCTGAGTGGATTTTTGCACGGCTACAAAAACGTTACGACACCGGCTTTGGGGGGCAGTGACATGTTAGATATCTCTGCATGGTTTAACGATCTGCTGGCAGACAACCTGATTTTCACCCCCACCACCCTGGGCTACTACTGGGAAGGCTTGGTGACCACCACACAGCTGGTGTTTCTATCGCTGGTGGCCGGGTTAATTCTTGCGGTTCCGCTGGCCATTATGCGCAGCTCCAAGCATAAGTGGATCAGCCTGCCGGTCTACCTCTATACCTACGTGTTTCGCGGCACGCCGCTGCTGATCCAGCTCTACATCATCTACTACGGCGTTGTGTTCATCGACGGTATCCAGGAAACCTTCCTGTGGCCAGTGCTAAGAGAAGCCTTCTACCCGGCGCTTATCGCCTTTACGCTCAATACGGCGGCCTACACCACCGAGATCTTCCGTGGGGCGATCAAAGCCACGTCTAAAGGCGAGATCGAAGCAGCGCGAGCCTACGGCATGTCGCAAAACCTAATGATGCGGCGGATTATTCTGCCCAGCGCCTTTCGTCGTGCGCTGCCCGCTTACGGCAATGAAGTCATCTTCATGCTGCACGCCAGCGCGATTGCTAGCGTGGTCACGCTAATGGATCTCACCGGCGCGGCACGCTTTGTGTATGCCCGCTTTTATGCGCCGTTTGATGCCTTCCTGTTTGTCGCGGCCATCTATCTCTGCTTAACCTTTGCGATTTTGTATTTTTTCCGCTTCCTGGAGAAAAAATTGCTGGCCCACCTGCGGCCACAAAATTCCTAGCTACAATAAATCCAACACGTCCAGCGTAAAACAAACGTTGGTTTATATGCAGGTCCCCCCTTTTCGCCAACCTCAACCTGGGGTAGCTTAAAGGGGATCACCTTCGGTGAACCTGTTTCTATTGGAGTATAAAATGAAAAAACTGCTGACTGTTTCCCTGCTGGGTTTGGCCGTTGCCGCAGCATCTTCTGCACAAGCACGCGACTACGACAACGTGCGCATTGGCGTTGACGTTCCCTACGAGCCAATGGAGTACCGCACCGCTGAAGGTGAGCTGACCGGTTTCGATATCGACCTGGGCAACGCCCTGTGCGAGCGCATCGGTGTTACCTGTGAGTGGGTCGAGCAGGAGTGGGACGGCATTATTCCTGGCCTGATGTCACGCAACTACGATGCGATCATGTCCTCCATGACCATCAACGACGAACGCCGCCAGCAGGTGCTGTTTTCTGACCCCTACATCACCATGCCGTCTGCCTGGTTCGCACCCAGCAGCCTAGGTATCAGCGAAGCCAATGAAGAGACCCTGGCGGGCAAAACCATCGGCGTTCAGCGTGGCACTCTGCAGGATAACTACGTTACCGATAACTTCAGCAGCGTCGCTGAAATCAGCCGCTACTCCACCGCCGACGACATGGTGCTGGATATGGAAGCACAGCGTCTGGATATCGTCTTCCTCGACTTCCCGATCGGCCAGTCCACGCTGCTAGAGAGCGAAGAAGCTGAGTACGTGGTTGTAGGCGAGCGCATCAGCGAACCTAAAGAGTACTTCGGCGACGGTTTCGGTATCGCCTTCCGTCAGCGTGACGAAGCGCTGGCCGAACAGTTCAATGAAGCCCTTGCTGAGCTTCAGGAAGACGGCACTTACGATGAAATCTACGCCCGTTACTTCGGGGAAGAGTAAGCGCTAGCTGCTTACGTGTGCCTCCCCACCTGGGGAGGCACGCAAGCGAGACGCCATCATGCCCTCACTCCGCATCTTACCTCCCGCGCTTCATGCGCTCTGCCCAGGTACCCGAGGCACCATTGCCCGTTTCTACCTGAGCGAATGGTTCGACGAATAGCCCTACCCTCCTTTTGGCATGCCCATGCCAACTCACGCCCCTGCGCGTGAACGTTGCCATGCGTGAAAGACGCACGGCACTCCTGCGCTTAGCGCACCCCATGCTGTAGCCGCCCTTTCAGGCGCTTGGCATTACGCAACACCCACATACCTACTAATAATCGCTTCAGGAGACTGACTATGCGTTATGCAACGCTGTCCGTGGCCGCTATTCTTGCGGCAGGTGTTTCACTCTCATTGGTATCCACTGCCGCACTGGCGCGGGATTACGACGAGGTCCGTCTGGGGGTCGATGTTCCCTACGAACCGTTTATGTACCGCGAGGCCGACGGCACGCTCACCGGTTTTGAAATCGAGCTGGGCAACGCCGCCTGCGACTACTTAGAAGTCAGCTGCACCTGGGTTGAGCAAGACTGGGACGGCATCATTCCAGGCCTATTGGCACGCAACTACGACGCCATCATGTCTTCCATGGCGATCACCGACGAGCGCGCCCAGCGCGTGCTGTTCTCCGAGGCCTACTACACCACCCCCAGCGCCTGGATCACCACCCGCGATAAAGAGATCGATATCGAAGACCGCGCCAGCCTGGAAGGTTTAACCGTCGGCGTGCAGCGGGCGACGTTGCAGGACAACTACGTCACTCAGCTTTATGGCGATGTGTTGGAGATCCGCCGCTATACCGGCGCGGACGATGTGGTCACCGACCTGATGGGAGGCCGCCTAGACCTCACCTTCATGGACTACCCCATCGCCGAAGCCACCATTGAGATCGACACCCCGGAAAGCGATTTCCAACGCATCAGCGACTTCATCAAGCAGCCCGAAGAGATCTTTGGCCAAGGCGTGGGCATGGCGTTTCGTCCCCGTGATGAAGCGCTCGCCGAGCGCTTTAACGAGGCTCTGCGTGCGCTCAAAGAGAACGGCACTTATGATGAAATCATGAACCGTTACTTCAACTACGATGTACGCTTATAAGCGATCTGTTTAAATAGCGTAACGATATCAACACCAGCGCCGACCCCAGGTCGGCGCTTATCGTTTGCCCATTACTCTCCTGGGAAGCCCATGCTGACACTTGTAAAAAACGCCCAGCTCTTTGCCCCTGAACCTCGCGGGTTGTGCCACCTGCTGATTGCCGACCAGCGCATTGCGGCGGTGCTGGATGCCAGCGAGACGTACCAGTTGGGTACGCTTATCAAACACACCGTAGACCTGGAAGGCCGACGCGTGATTCCCGGCCTGGTCGACCCGTTGGTGCACTACATTGGCGGCGGCGGTGAAGGCGGCTTTGGCAACCGCACCGCCGAACTCAGCCTAGACGATGCCTGCGCTTCGGGTGTGACCACGCTGATTGGTGCACTGGGCACTGATGCCCTCACCCGCACCCCCGCCAACCTGATTGGCAAGGCACGGGAGCTAGCCGCAGGCGGGCTAAGCACCTATGCCTACACTGGCTCTTATCAGCTACCGCCGGTGACGCTGACCGGTTCGGTGGCCAGCGACATTCTCTATATTCCGGAATTTCTCGGCGTGGGCGAAGTGGCGATTAGCGACCATCGCGGCTCCCAGCCCACTACCCAAGAGCTTACTCGGCTAGCCTCCGACGCCCGCACCGCCGGGCTACTGGCGGGCAAATCAGGCATCGTGTTCATTCACACTGGCGACGCCGACTCCCACCTGGAGCCGCTGCGCCAGGTCGCCAAAAACAGCGCCATCCCGCTGGCCCAGTTCTACCCTACCCATATCAACCGTACCGCTGCGCTGTTCGAAGATGGCCTGCGCTTTGCCCGTGAAGGTGGGCGCATCGAT
>NZ_JAMZBE010000219.1:0-4261 GCF_024158645.1 Halomonas sp. 707B3 | reverse complement strand
ACCTTTCAGCTCGCTTTCTATTTGCTCAAACAGCGGCTGGTAGGTCGCAAAGTCGTCGCATTTCTCTCTATTGGCGACCTCTTCAGCAACACGTTTCTCAGCGCTTGAACGCACATGCTTTAGCTCAGTCAACTCAGACGCCCCAGAAATCCCTGAAAGCTCAGTCAGCAAGGCATCATCGTCCAGCGTATCTGTTGCGTCTAAATCGCTAATACTGTTGCCATCTAACAAGCCTTGATGGTCAAGGGGCTGCACTAGGGTTCGGCACTCTTCAAGCGAACGAATGCGATCAAGGCGAACGGCATAGAGCCGTTCAAAAATATCGTTGTCTTCACCGTGCTGCGGGGCACGGCCATGCTGTTCAACAAAGCGTTGAATCTCTTCAAACCCGGCAATAATGCGCTCTTCACGTGCCGAAAGACCTTTCTTCTTCTCGGGTTGAGCTAGCTCATCAAGCTCGGCGCGCAAGTCGTCCAGATCAGTCATAACGCCCCTCGTCTTTAAAGCGTACGAATGCAGAAGCGCCTTCGGCCATGCGTTTCTCCCAGGCATCTTGGGAACTGATAGAAGGCAAACGCCCTCGCTCTTTCTTGAATTTGACCGCTCTCATCGCCAGCTCTTTGGCTTCATCAGGCATCAGGTTGGTACGTTTGCCAGAGATAACGGCAGCCACTTGCTTCAGGCTGTCTTCGCTCATGCTTTTAGCCAGAATCGCGTAGGCCTCGCTGAAAGGGTTAATACGATCAATCAAATCAATATCGAGCTCCCGCACGTCCATGGCGAACTTGCGCACCCCTGCTATTAATGCGGTGTTAGGCTTTGGCTCATTGCTACCAATGTCGACAGCCTCACTACCCGCTAGCAGCTGCTTGGCCTGCTGGGTGAGGTTGAGCGCAGCGATGGCATGCTGGCGAACGGATTCTTGGTCTTGCTCGTCCAGATTGGGGTAGCGCTCTTTGATGATCTTGCCCATGCGTACCTGGGTGAGCTCTTCAGGAACCAGTTCTTCATCAAACAAGCCACGCTCAATGGTGGTCTTGTCCTGCACAAAGCCGGTAATCACTTCATTCAGGTCTTCCTGGCAAATCCTGGTCGCTTCTTCGCTTTTGGGTTCTGCCAGCCCCTTGATTTCGATGTGATATTTACCGGTTTCTTCGTTAACGCCTACGTTGCATTTGCCGGGGTTGTAGCCTTCATCACCGTAGTCGAACCCTTCTTGCGGGCCGCTGGTGGGGTGCTTTGGCTTGAACTCAAAGCGCGGTGCTAGCACTTGCTCCATCAATAAGCTGGCAGCGATGGCTTTTAGAGTATCGTTAATGGCTTCGGTGACGGCCTGTTCAGCCGCATCCGGCTCAGCGATCAAATTCGTGAAGCGCGCCCGTGTCTTGCCCGGCGCATCCCGCGTGGCGCGACCAATGATCTGCACAATCTCCGTTAGGCTGGAACGGTAGCCCACCGTCAACGCATGCTCACACCAAATCCAGTCAAAGCCCTCTTTCGCCATGCCCAGGGCAATGATGATATCGACATGGTCACGGTTGTTTTTCTGCGCAGGGTCTTTTAATGCGCTCGATACACGCTCACGTTTGGTTGAATCATCATCTACCAAATCGGCAATTTTAAGCAGTCGCCCTTGTGGCGTTTTCACCAGTTGAAAACCGGTGGCCGGGTCAGCACCCTGCCACTCCCCCAACGCTTCGATGATATGTTCAACCTCACGTACCTTATCTTTAGAGCTCTCGCGAGAGTTGACGTTGGGAATATGGAGTATGGTCTTCTCAGCAGGATCAAGCACCTTGAGGATGTCATCAGCGTACGAGCCAGAATAAAAGTAGTAGCCGATATCCAGCTGCTTGAGGTACTCGTAACCGTTGAGCTGCTCGTAATAGGTGTAGGTCACCGTATCAAAGCGCGATTCATCCTGCGGGGCCAACACCGCTTCGGTGTCGCCTCGGAAGTAGGAGCCGGTCATCGCGACGATGTGGACCTTATCGCGGTGGATAAAGCCGCCCAAGTGAGCACCCAGCTTATTGTCAGGGTTGGCTGAAACGTGGTGGAACTCATCTACGGCGACTAAGCGGTCATCAAAGGCCGCCACACCAAACTGATCAATCGCAAAACGGAACGTGGCGTGGGTACACACCAACACTTTATCGCTGCTTTCGAGGAAAGCGCCCAGAGATTTGACCTTGCCGCCATTCTCCGTGCCTGGTGCGTTGCACAGGTTCCATTTAGGTTCTACATGCCAATCAGCCCAGAAGCCGTAATTACTGAGCGGCTCGTCGTTAAAGCTAGAGCCGATAGATTTTTCCGGCACCACGATAATGGCCTGTTTCAGCCCCTGGTTGTGAAGCTTATCCAGCGCAATGAACATTAGGGCACGGCTTTTACCTGATGCAGGTGGCGACTTAATCAGCAGATACTGCTCACCTCGGCGCTCGTAGGCACGCTCTTGCATGGGCCGCATGCCCAGCTCATTGGACGTGGTAGAGCTGCCATTGCTAGCGTACGAAACGGAAACTGAAGGTACTCTCTTCGTCATAATGCAATCCCTGTCAGTGCTTCTTGCCCTTGTATTTGAGGTCTTGTTCCAGCTGTTCGATTTCTTTTAGGTCAGCGGCATCGGCTGCTTTTGCTTCCGCCGTGCGCCGTTGCTGGTCGAACACCTCATAACGTTCACGGGCAATCTTTTCCATGTTTTGACGGCTAACCGAGCCTGCGCCTTCGAGGATGGGCTGGTCATTAAACGCCAGCATCTTATCAACGTTGTTACGCCAGAAATCCAGAGTAAGTTCTTTCTGGTTCTTGACCCTAAGCTCTGCCTGTTCGAGGAAGATCACCACCAAACGGTTTAGCGTGTCGATTTCGTCAGCCGTTAGGTAGTTTTTGGCCACGATGACATCCTGCTTGCGAACCCGTGAGCCACTCCAGTTAGTCAACGCCATATTGGGCATAGCTGGGTCTGAGCGTTTTAAGATCAGCTCAGCAGCAGTGTGGCTTGTGGCCGCATACAGCAACTTGTTTTGCACTTCGGCAAAAAACTGTGCTGTCTCGCGCTCGCGAGCCTGATAATCGGAGCTAAGCGCAAAGAGATCGCGGACTTTCTGGTAGAAGCGTTTTTCCGAGGCGCGTATGTCCCGTATGCGCTCCAGCAGCTCATCGAAGAAGTCCCAACCACCCGGGTTTTTAAGGCGCTCGTCGTCCATCACGAAGCCCTTAATCAGAAACTCCTTCAGGTGAGTGCTGGCCCACTGGCGAAACTGCACGCCGCGAGACGAGCGGACGCGATAGCCAATGGCCAGGATTAAATCGAGGTTATAGTAACTGATCTTCCGCTTGACCTGACGCTTACCCTCAAATTGAACTGTCAAGGAATCCTTGACGGTTGCCACAGGGTCTAACTCATTGTCTTCAAATATATTTTTGGCGTGCAGAGAGACGTTCTGCTTGGTGGTTTGAAATAGCTCAGCAATTTCCAGCTGGCTTAGCCAGATACTGCCGCCTTCTACACGCAGGTGCAATTGGGTTCGGCCATCGTCCGTGGTGTAGAGAATCAATTCGCTCATGGCTGCCCCTGCTGCTTAAAGGTATGGAACTTATCCAGCAAGCAATAAAAAATCTCAGCCTGCTCAATTTCTTGCGTTGTAGGGCTGATTGCTGGCTTATCGCAGTAGTCGGTAAATTTCTTTAACTCATCCAAGTTCTTGAGCACAGGAATATCGAAAGTGCCCCTGGTATCGATACGCCTAAGGCCACAGGAGTGATCTTTTCCGCGTTCGTGTGTGAGGTATTTCTGATACGCATACTCAACGCTGTCTTTCAGATAGAAATAAAAACGCCCTTCACCAATCGCGACCCAATCAGGGGCAACTGCGATTTTTTTGCCGCCATCAAAAATCACAATGTGCATTTTTTTCAGCAATAACTCACTTTTGAAAGCACCCACATAGAAGGCGCCGTTCCCTATTGCACTATGGTAACCAATCTCTCCGCGTGTCCACTCCTGCCGATAGTCAAGGTGTGGCATGTCCTCATCAACAGGTGAGAGCGTGAATTCTGGGTTAGCAACGTAGTAATCACTCGGCCCCGACTTTTCCCACCCCATAACGTCGAGAAGGTTTTTTCTTATCTTCGAGAGTGGCGATTCCTTATCTTGACGATGATCCTGAATCCGTGAAGCCGGCGCCGACACTTTCCCTATCACCGCCAGCGAGCACTTTTTGATCATTCGCCCCGTGCAAGTTGGCTTTCGCAAGCCCGT
>NZ_JAMZBE010000218.1:0-4311 GCF_024158645.1 Halomonas sp. 707B3 | reverse complement strand
GCATGGCACTGTCTGGGTGAATGGCGATAATGGCTATATTGCCATGCAGGTCAGTGGGTTAGAAGTGCTTCCGGGGGCCGGTCTCACGGATTCAGGTTTGTATACAAAATAGCCATTTTGAACGGCCATCGCAATTCAACTCAGGGCTAATTAGCTGAGATATCGACGCTTTTAAGATAACTTTCGCGCTAACCCATTGAAACCTGAACAATTGGTCAACTCTCTGCGTAGTTGAACAAGGCGTTAAAAGGCTTGCGCATATCAAAAAAGCGCCCTATTTTCGTATACAAGATAGAAAATATTGTTTACATGCGAGCGCCTCAACGTGCATATACGACTGATTAACCCCAACACCACGGCAGCCATGACGGCCACCATTCGTCTCGCTGCCGAGCAACTGGCCGCCCCATCGACCACCATCAGCGCCACCCAGCCTGACGCAGGCCCTGTCTCTATCGAGAGTCACTTTGATGAAGCGGTCAGCGCGGTGGGCGTGGCCGAAGAGGTGCTGAAAGGCGAGCGCGAGGGCAATATTGATGCCTACGTAGTGGCCTGCTTTGGTGACCCCGGCTTACTGGCTGCCCGCGAGCTGACCCGCGCCCCAGTGATTGGCATTGCCGAAGCCGCCTTTCACATGGCGACCCTGATTAGCACGCGCTTCTCGATTGTGACCACGCTAGGCCGTACCGGCATTATTGCCGAGCACCTTCTTGAGCAGTACGGCTTAAGCCACCACTGCCGCCGCATTCGCGCTGCGGAAATTCCGGTGCTGGATTTAGAAGATCACCCTGACGCCGCCTTTAGCCGAATCGTGCAAGAGTGCTGCCGCGCCCGCGATGAGGATGGCATCGGCGCGATTGTGCTGGGCTGTGGCGGTATGGCGAACCTAACCCACGCCATTAGCCGCGAAGTTGGCCTGCCCATGGTGGAAGGGGTAAGTGCGGCGCTGAAGCTTGCCGAATCCCTCGTGGGACTGGGCTTACATACCAGTAAATACGGCGATTTAGATTACCCGCGCCCAAAAGCCTTTACTGGCAAGTTTGCTGATTTTTCAAATCTGACGCTGCCCCCCATACGCAGCTGAAACACGTAAAAGCAGCATAAAAACGATAACAACATAACGAATACCGCCATTAGCACGCCATGCCGCAAGCGTCTCCTGGGCAGATAACTGCCCAGGTTACCAATAACATCGATAATCTTGCGAGGACGGTAACATGAGCACTTCAACCTCTGCTCTTACCTCAGATGCAGTACCGGGAGCGGCTAGCCCCGCCACCGCCAAAGCCGTTGGGGCCGAAAGCTTAGCTCCACAAAGCACCCGCATTATGGGGCGCACCTCCTACTTTTTAGCCTGGTTCGGAGGGTGTGTCTCTATCGGCACCTTCGCCATGGGCTCAAGCGTGGTGGGCACACTCAACCTGCTGCAAGCCACCCTGGCCATCGCCATTGGCTGCTTTGTGATTGGCGTGGCGCTCGCCATTAATGGGGCTGCTGGCTACAAATACGGCATCCCATTTATGGTGCAGGCACGCAGTGCATTCGGTTTTACCGGCACGCGTATTCCCGGTTTGGTGCGCGCCGTTCCTGCCATCGTCTGGTACGGTTTTCAAAGCTAGATTGGCGCAGGTGCCCTCAACATGGTGTCGGCGACGCTGTTCGGCTTCGATAACCTGATCTTCTACTTTATTACCTTCCAGTTTTTGCAGATTGGCCTTTCGGTACTCGGCTTTCAGGGCATTAAGTGGCTGGAAAATATCGGCAGCGCCTTTATTCTCTGCTCGCTGATGTACATGTTCTACGCCACGGTGCAGCGCTACGGTGACGAGCTTTCCACCAGTCTGCTGACCATGGAAGGCTCTTGGGGGATGCCCTTCTGGAGCGCCACCATGCTGTTTTTGGGCATCTACAGCACCATGATGCTGAATGTGAGCGATTACTCCCGGGAGCATAAAAAAGGCACCGGCCAAGGGCTATTAACCACCATTTACGCGATGTCGATTCTGCCCTGCACGCTGTTTATGGGCCTAATTGGCTACATGGTGTCGCAAGCCACCGGCACCGCCGACCCCATCCAAGTGTTCGCCAACGCGGTGGATAACACGCCACTGCTGATGATCACCCTGCTGTTTATCGCCTTCGCCCAGGTGACCACCAACGTGCTGAATAACGTGGTGCCACCTACCTACGTGCTGATGGACGTGTTCAAGCTCAAATTCCCCGTCGCCACCGTCATTGTGGGTCTGCTCGCCTTCGCCACCTTCCCCTGGAAACTGGTGCAGCCGGAATCGGCCGCAGGCCTGCAGCTCTTTGTACAAACCTACTCTGCCTTCCTTGGCCCCATCTTCGCCATTCTGGTGGTGGACTACTACGTGATTCGCCGCCGCACGCTGGATATCGGCAAGCTCTACGATGAAAACGGCCCCTATCAAGGCATTAACCAAGCGGCGCTGATAGCGACAGCGGTAGGTATTGTCGCAGCGCTCTCTTTCTCGGCGGTCTCTTGGTATGCCAGCCTCATTCCTGCCGGACTGACCTACTACCTGCTGATGAAACACTGGCCCGCCTGCCAGCGATTCACTCAGTAACTCGCCTTGCCAACGCCTGCCACCCTCGCGTGGCAGGCGACCATTTCCGGATAAAGAGCCTTGCAATGAATGAACAACCCAGCCAAAGCGACCTAAACATCCAGCAGATTGATCCAACGCTCTATAACGAAGACCTCGCCCCGCTAAAGCCAGAGCACCGCACCTGGGGCGCCTTTGAGATTTTTAACGTCTGGTCCAACGATATTCAAAGCCTGTTTGGCTACACCCTGGCGGCGTCGCTGTTCCTCTCTTATGGCCTAAACGGCTGGGCCGTAATGGCCGCGATTATTCTGGCCGGGATTATCGTCATGTTTCTGGTCAACCTGACCGGCAAACCCAGCGTGAAATACGGCATTCCCTTCCCGGTCATGGTGCGCGCCAGCATGGGCGTGCGTGGTGCCAACCTGCCCGCCATGCTGCGCGCTATCGTGGGTATTTTCTGGTACGGCGTGCAGACCTACTTCGCCTCCACCGCCGTGGCCCTGCTGATCACCGCGCTGTTTGGCGTGGGCAACGGGGGTACGTTCCTCGGCCTTTCCGGGGTGGCGTGGCTCTCGTTCGTCATCGTGTGGCTGTTTCAGATCGCGATTTTTTGGCAGGGCATTGAGCGCATCAAACACTTCCTGAACTGGGCAGGCCCACTGGTCTATGTGGTAATGGTGGTGTTGATGATCGTGGTATGGGTACAAGCCGGTAGCGAGCTGCTCCCCGCCATTGGCACCATCTTCAGCGGCAACGGTGAGCAGGGTGGCCTGGGTGCGTTTCTCGCCATTGTGGGTACGATGGTCGCCTACTTCGCCGCAGTGGTGATCAACTTCGGCGACTTTACCCGGTTTGTAAAAACCGAGCGCCAGATGAAGCTGGGCAACCTGCTGGGCCTGCCCTTGAACGTGGCGTTCTTCTCGTTTATTGCGCTGATTATTACCGCAGGCACGCTGGTACTGTTTGGCGAAGCGCTAACCAACCCGGCGGATATTGTGGAACGCGTCGATTCGCTGCCACTGACCATCGTGGCTGCCCTCACCTTCTTTGCCGCTACGGTGGGTATTAACCTCGTCGCTAACTTCATTCCCCCCGCCTACGACTTAGCTAACCTGTTCCCAAGTAAAATCAGCTTCAAGATGGGCGGCTTGATTACCGCCGTGATTGCCTTTTTCGTGGGTGCGCTATGGATCTCAGTGATCAGCCAAATTGGCGTGCCGGGCTTTGTAAATGCGCTGGGCGCTATCGTCGCGCCGTTCTACGGCATCATCGTGGTGGACTACTACCTGATCAAACGCCAGCACCTCAATATGCAGGAGCTATTCTCCTCAGCCCCCGGCAGCGCTTACTACTACGTCAACGGCTGGAACACTCGCGCTCTTATCGCCTTTGGCGTGGCGGCAATGTTCTCGCTCTCTACCGTATTGGTACCGGCTTTAGCCAGCTTAGGCGGCTATGGCTGGCTGATCGGCGCGGGCTTGGGTGGGGTGTTCTATTACGGGTTGATGAAGCGGTTTAAGGCAGCGCCTGTGATGCCTGAGCAGAAAGCGGGCTAAGCTATGTAGTGATGACTCAGCAGAGATAACTCACTGCACCACATAGATAACCACTAAAAGCGCCACCGGATGAGCTCCGGTGGCGCTTCAGACTGCTGACAAAGCCCTGGCCCTTCGGCCAGGGTTTTGCTTTGATAAGCGTATCGTTTTTAGTGGTGGCCGATATGCTCAAAGACCCTTCCCCC
>NZ_JAMZBE010000217.1:0-4351 GCF_024158645.1 Halomonas sp. 707B3 | reverse complement strand
GGGTCGTTGCTATCGGCTTGGCGGGCGTGAAGCCCCTGCTAAATCACCGCCACTTTATGCGCCTGCTGGGCGCTATTAATGCCGGTTCCTGCCCCTACCACTGTTGCGACTGGCACTTGGGTGAACGCCGCCAGCATCGCGCTGCTGGCGGTGGTGTTGGCAATACCCATTTCTCCGACGATGATGCTTTTCGCGCCCTTTTCAGCCAAGCGCCCTACCGAATCGGCACCAACATTGATAGCGCTCAGGGCTTCCTCACGGCTCATGGCGTCTTCCTGCACCATATTGGCGGTACCGGCGCGCACTTTGGCATCGACCACGCCCGGCAATGAAAGCGATGACACCACGCCCACATCAATCACTTCTACCTGCGCGCCAATTTGGCGGGCGAAGACGTTAATGGCTGCCCCACCGTGAGCAAAGTTAGCCACCATTTGCGCGGTCACTTCTTGAGGGAAAGCCGACACCCCTTCTTCAGCCACGCCGTGGTCGGCGGCAAATACCGCCACGCCCGGCGGCGAAACGAAAGGAGCGGCTTGGCCGGTGATGGCGCTAAGCTGAATGGCCAGCGCTTCGAGCCGACCCAAACTACCGGGGGGCTTGGTGAGCGTATCGATATAAGCACGGCTGCACTCAGCGGCGGCGGTGTCCACCGCATTGATGCGTGCCAGCAGTATTTGAAGCCGCTGTTCAGCGGTCGGCTCGTTAACCATCGCAATTCCCCCCAGGCTGGTGGCGCAAGATAGTAGCAAAAGCAGGACTGCTATACTTGCGCTTTAAACGCCAAACAGGCGCTTGAGCACCGTTTTTTTCTATCATTCATCAAAGCATCATGTGCCACGGCGATAGTTGTTATCCATTAGGGTAATAAAACTACAACTTAAGCTATAAATAGCGTTTTTATTGCCGTAAAGTCTCTTATATCGACGCCATAAGATGTAAAATAACTACAAATCTGGATTCACCGTCTCTACACATGCAGAGGTCTCTATGCCTGGTTCAACACCCGCCACACTCAATCCTACGGTTGCTAAGGTTACCCAACGTATTCGTGAGCGCTCTGCCGAGCGACGCGCCCTGTATGAGCGCCGCATGGCGGACCAGCACAAGCGCGGCGTTCACCGCTCTGAACTCTCTTGCGGTAACTTGGCCCACGGCTTTGCTGCCTGTAGCGCCCAGGAGAAAGACTCCCTGAAGCTGATGAACAGCGCCAACCTAGGGATTATTTCTTCGTACAACGACATGCTCTCGGCCCACCAGCCGTTTGAAACCTTCCCGGAAACCATTAAAGCGGCCGCCCGCGCCATGGGTTCTACCGCGCAGTTTGCCGGTGGCGTACCCGCCATGTGCGATGGCGTAACCCAAGGCCAGCCGGGCATGGAACTCTCGCTGTTTTCCCGCGACGTGATTGCCATGGCCACCGCCGTGGGCCTATCGCACAACATGTTTGATGCCGCTCTTTACCTCGGCGTATGCGATAAAATCGTTCCCGGACTATTCATCGGCGCGGCGCGTTTTGGTCACTTGCCCGCCATGTTCGTACCCGCTGGCCCAATGCCCAGCGGCCTGCCGAACAAAGAGAAAGCGCGCATTCGCCAGCTCTACGCCGAAGGCAAAGTGGGCCGCGAGGAGCTGCTGCAGGCGGAGTCCGACTCTTACCACAGCCCCGGCACCTGCACCTTCTACGGCACAGCCAACTCCAACCAGTTGATGATGGAAGTGATGGGCCTGCACCTGCCGGGCACCTCGTTCGTCAACCCGGGCACCGAGATGCGCGAAGCGCTCACCCGCTACGCCACCGAGCAGGCCATTCGCAACACCGAACCCGGCGGCGAGTACCGTCCGTTCTATAAGCAAATCGACGAGCGCGCCATCGTCAACGCCGTGGTCGGCCTGCTTGCGTCTGGCGGCTCTACCAACCATACCATGCACCTGATTGCTATGGCGGCAGCGGCGGGCATTACCCTCAACTGGGACGACTTCACCGATCTGTCAGCGGTCACGCCCAGCATCATGAAGGTGTACCCCAACGGCCAGGCGGATATTAACCACTTCCAGGCAGCGGGCGGCATGAGCTACCTGTTCCGCGAGCTGCTGGGCGCGGGCCTGCTCCACGGCGATATTCCCACGGTGTTTGGCACCGACCTGACCGCTTACACCCAAGAGCCCTTCCTGGAAGATGGCAAAGTGGTATGGCGCGAAGGCCCGGAAAACAGCCTGGACGAAGAAGTGCTGCGCCCGGTCGCTACACCCTTCGCCCCCACCGGCGGCCTGACCGTGATGAAAGGCAACCTGGGACGTGGCGTCATCAAAGTCTCGGCGGTAGCCGAAGAGCACCGTGTAGTAGAAGCGCCGGTGAAGATCTTCGAGGATCAGAACGAAATGAAAGCGGCGTTTGAGTCGGGCGACCTGGACCGCGACGTCATTGTGGTGGTTCGCTTCCAAGGCCCCAAAGCCAACGGCATGCCCGAACTGCACAAACTCACCCCCTTCCTGGGCGTACTCCAGGACCGTGGCTTCAAGGTCGCTCTCGTTACCGATGGCCGCATGTCCGGCGCGTCGGGCAAAGTGCCCGCCTCCATCCACATGAGCCCGGAAGCGCTGGACGGTGGCCCGCTGGCCAAGCTGCGCGATGGTGACGTGGTGCGCCTGGATGCCAACGCCGGCACGCTGGAAGCCAAAGTGGATGCGGCCACCTGGGCCGACCGCGAGCGCGTAGTGGCGAACCTTGACCACTACCACGTTGGCCTGGGCCGCGAGCTGTTCTCGGGCTTCCGCCACTTGGCAATGCGCGGCGAAGAGGGCGCGGGCTCGTTGGGCGGCTTTGAAGCCGACGATCTCGCTCGTCAAGAAGGTCAGATTTTTCAAGAGGACGCCTGATGCGACCGGCATTAATCGGGGACATTGGCGGCACGAATGCTCGCCTGGCGTTGGTCACGCCGGGTGAGGTCACGCCCCACGACATTCTTAACCTGCCCTGCGCCGATTACCCCGGCGTGATCGAAGCGATTCAGGACTATCTCGCTCGGGTAGGCGCAACGGGCGATAACGCCCCGCAAGAAGCGTGCCTGGCCTTCGCCTGCCCGGTGCACGCCGAGCGGGTGAAAATGACCAACAACCATTGGGACTTTATGAAAAGCGACGTTCAGCAGGCGCTGAATCTGTCGCTGTTTAAAGTCATCAATGACTTCACCGCCCAAGCACTGGGCGTTCCCCACGTGGGGGAAGATAACCTGGTGGAAGTGCAGCCTGGTGAAGCCCAGTCGCACTCGACCCGCTTGGTCATTGGCCCTGGTACCGGTTTAGGCGTGGCCGGGGTGTTCCCCGGCCAGCACGCCTGGATTCCGCTGCCCACCGAAGGCGGTCATGTCACCTTTGCGCCTACCGACACCACCGAACGCGCGCTGCTGGACGTGTTCTTACAGCGCCACCAGCGGGTGAGCGTCGAGCGCATTCTGTGCGGCCAGGGGCTGCTAGAGCTATACCAAGCCCACTGCACCCTGGAAGGCCAAACGCCGCGCTGCGAGACCCCCGCCGAGGTGACCCAAGCGGCCAACCAGGGCGATGCCCTGGCCACGGCTACCCTGCTGCGCTTTTTGAAAATTCTCGGCGACGTGTGCGGCGATGCCACCCTGACCATGGGTGCGCGCGGCGGCGTGTATCTCTGCGGCGGTATTCTGCCCCGCCTGTTGGACTGGCTGCCCAAGTGCGAGCTGCGCGCAAGCTTCGTCAATAAAGGGCGCATGGGCGCTTACAACGCCGACATCCCGGTGTGGATTGTGACTCACCCGTGGACCGGCCTGCTGGGTGCCGCCGAAGCGCTACATAACGAAGAAGTCTTTTAATTGATGGGAAACGCCATGGCTGCTGTTACGTTCAACGTGCCGTTTGTACTCGGCATGATGCGCCTGCATGAAGCACAAGAGATGCACCAAGCGAGCCATTTGGCCGACTGGATCGAAGCTCGCTTAGAGCAGGGTTTGCACTGGTTCGACCATGCCGACATTTACGGCAACGGAGCATGCGAAACACTGTTTGGCCAAGCGCTGCGCGCCCGCCCGGCACTGGCTAAGCGGCTAAATGTCGTCACCAAAGCCAGCATCGCCAACGACAACCCGGCACCGGGTTCCGGCAAGGTAAAGCACTACAATGCCAGCCCGGACTACCTAGGCCGCGCCATTGACGATGCGCTGGGCCGCTTGGGCGTCGAGCGCCTGGATCACTTTCTGATTCACCGCCCGGACCTGCTGATGGATGCCGCTGCCACGGGTCGCGCGCTGGATGACGCCATCGAGGCGGGTAAAATTGGCGCGGCGGGGGTTTCCAACCATCTGCCCAGCCAGTGGCGCAG
>NZ_JAMZBE010000216.1:0-4416 GCF_024158645.1 Halomonas sp. 707B3 | reverse complement strand
GTTCGATGGCCTGGCCGTGCGCGTGCCGGTGATCAACGTTTCCCTGGTGGATCTAACCTTTACTGCGGGTCGTGATACCACCAAAGAAGAGATCAACGCGATCGTTGAGAAAGCCGCCGCTAACTCGCCGGTGCTGGCCGTCAACGCCCAGCCGCTGGTGTCTATCGACTTCAATCACGATGCGCACTCATCCACCTTTGACGCTAACCACACCCGTGTAAACGGTCGTCTGGTGAAAATCATGGCGTGGTATGACAACGAGTGGGGCTTCTCCAACCGCATGTTGGATACCGCCATCGCGATGCAGAAAACCGCCAAATAACGCCTGTTTGATCTTTAAGGGCAGGTATCGCCCAGCAGCAGCTCGGTTTTGAGCAGCTGCTGGGTTTTTGGTATCCGCCCCAAAATCATTTTGGCGGCGACTCGCCCTTTGCCTGCGCTGTCCTGGCGTACGGTGGTTAAGCGTGGTGCCCGGTACTGCCCTTCGGCAATGCCGTCAAAGCCGGTAATTCGTAACTCCCCTGGGACGTGAATGCCTCGCTGTTCTGCTAGCGTTAGCGCAGTGAGTGCAATTCGGTCTGACATGCATAGCAGCAGATCTGGACGCTGCTCAGCGGGCAGGTCGATGATCTCGGTAATCACCGGCGAGCACACGTCAAACACGTTCTCTTCAATATTCCACAGCGGAACCTGTTCGGTATCAAAGCCATGTTCGGTGAGCGCGGCATGAAAACCAGCCAGGCGCGCACGGCTTATCGTGCTGCTGTCGGGCAGCATCGTGTGCTCTTTGGTCACCCGGCCATTGCAGTGCTCTTTGGTTAAACGCAGGTTGATAATGGCAGGACGAAGAGGGCGCTGCTTAAGCGCATGGGTTGCCATCGCGTAGCTGGCGTCGCGGTCATCGATATGTACCGTGGGGCAGCCGTCAATATCAAAATCCACCGACACCAGTGGGCGCTGCGAAGGCAGCTCACTCAACAGCTTATTGTTGGGCATCAGCCCGTAAACGATAAATCCATCGGCGATATTAGCCGAGCCGGGCGGCTGGGAAGCGTGGCCTCGGCCCGGCAGCAGTAGCATGGTGTGGCCGTGGGCATCCAGCACTTCGGCCACGCCGGAAAGAAACTCGCTAGCAACGGCATCGTTCAAACTGTAGGTCAGGCTTTCGGCCAGAATCACCGCTACGATACTTGAACGTCCGGTGCGCAGGCTGCGCGCTTTGGCGTCTGGCCCGTTGTAACCTAGGCGCTTGGCTTCTTTGAGGATGCGGTCTCGTAGTAGGGGGGAGAGCTGGTCGGGTCGGTTAAAGGCGTTGGAAATCGTCGCGGTTGAGACGCCGAGTTCGAGCGCAAGGTCCTTTAGGGTCATTCGGCGAGGGGCGGTCACGGTGCTTCCTAAACAGGTGAAGAACGTTAGCGGAGAGGGTGCGTGCCTGACACATTTACAGCGCAGGCTAATTATTTGATTGTCGCGCACAGAATAACGGCCTTGATGGTGTGACGACTACCCTCTTTGGGAAGACGTTTCACCTAGCCAAGGCCGTGATGAGGCTTTCTAGCAGTATTTAAGCTGCTGTGCGTGTAGCAGAGAGCATTAACGCGGCGCCGCTTTCGTCGAATAAATGAACATGTTTGGTATCCGGCACCAGCGATACCTGCTGGCCCTCTTTCCACTGGCTGGGCGCTTCGCTGCGATGGATCAGCAAGGTAGAGCCCTCTTTCGGCTCCAGATACACGTAGACCTCGTTACCCAGGTACTCAACGTTGACGATATCAAAGCAGTTATCGCCCTGAGGCGCTTCCAGGCGAAGGTGCTCGGGACGCACGCCAAGTGTGAGCGAGGTGCCTTTCGAGTAAGCGTCGCCCGCTTGGGGCAATGATACTTCTCCCACTCCCGCCGCTTTCACTCGGCAGCCGTCGGCGGTGCCGCTCAGTAGCTCGGCGGGCATAAAGTTCATGGTGGGCGAGCCAATAAAGCCGGCGACGAACTTGGTGGCCGGACGCTGGTACAGCTCGTGAGGGCTGCCCACTTGCTCGATATGACCGCGGTTTAGCACCACGATTTTATCCGCCAGGGTCATGGCTTCGACCTGATCGTGGGTGACGTAAATCATGGTAGAGCCGAGACGGTTGTGCAGGCGGGCGATCTCGTTACGCATCTGCACCCGCAGCGAGGCATCCAGGTTGGAGAGCGGCTCGTCAAACAGCAGAATGCGCGGCTCCCGCGCCATGGCACGGCCCATCGCCACCCGCTGGCGCTGGCCGCCAGAGAGGGCTTTGGGCTTACGGTGTAAAAGCTCTTCCAACTGCAGGATTTTTGCCGTGCTCATCACCCGCTCGTGAACGGTCTCTTTGGCGGTGTTGGCCAGCTTAAGACCAAACGCCATATTGTCGTAAACGGTCATGTGCGGGTAGAGCGCGTAGGACTGAAACACCATGCCTACGCCGCGTTCACGAGGCGGTAAGTCGTTGACCACGGTGCCGCCAATATTCAGGTCGCCATCGGTGATTGATTCAAGACCGGCGATTAAGCGCAGCAGCGTGGATTTACCGCAGCCGGAGGGGCCAACAAATACGACAAACTCACCGTCGCCAATGGAAAGATCAACGTCTTTGATGATGTGATCGCGGCCAAATACCTTATTGACCTTTTCAAGCGTAACACTTGCCATGGTAACTCCTTGCCGACCTCGATCGGAGCGGGTCGGCTATCGTTATTAACTGTTATGGGCGGCGTTTAGGCAACCTGCATAAAGGCGGCTTGGTACGCGGGCAGCGTGAGCGTGCTGCCGTCTCGCGTGGCGGTAAAGTGGGCGACCGGCAAGTCGCTGGCGACCTCCACAGGCAGGGTGGTTTGCTGCTCTTGCCCGGTCAGGTTGAACACGCACAGCAGGGTCTCGTCGCCTTTTTGACGGGTAAAGCCAAGTAGCTCCTCGCCAACGTCTACCAGTGCCAAGTCGCCATCGAACATTGCCGGTTGGCTGCGGCGGAACGCTAGCAGGGCGCGTACGGTGTTGAGCGTGGCGTTGGGGTCATCCTGCTGGCGGCTCACCGCCAAATCCAAGTGACGAGCTTCCATGGGCAGCCACGGTTCCACCGGAGAGAAGCCGCCCTGTTCGCCGTCGGTCCACGGCATGGGCGTGCGGCAGCCGTCGCGGCCTTTAAACTCAGGCCACAGCACTTTGCCGTAGGGGTCTTGAATGCGCTCGAAGGGCACGTCCGCTTCCGGCAGGCCCAGCTCTTCGCCTTGGTACAGGCACACGCTGCCGCGCAGTGAGAACAGCATGGCCAGCATCACTTTCGGGTAGGCGTTGGGGTCTTCGTCAGCCCCCCAGCGAGTCGCGCTACGCACCACATCGTGGTTGGAGGTTGCCCAGCAGGGCCAAGCGTCGCCTGCTAAGCGCTGGAAGCGTTCAATCACTTCGCGCAGGTAGCTGGCGGAGTGGGGCATGTTGAGCAGGTCGAAGGTGTACGCCATGTGCAGCTTATCGCCACCGGCGGTGTACTCGGCCATGCGCTCTAGCGGGTTATCGTCGCCAATTTCACCTACGGTGGTGGTGCCGGGGTACTCATCCATCAGCGCACGGAGGTCTTTGAGGAAGTCCAGGTTTTCCGGGCGGCTGAGGTCGTAGACATGGCGCTGCCAGGTATAGGGGTTTGCTTCCGGGGCGCCCAGGGTTTTGGCTTCGCCTTTCGGTACCGGCGGGTTGTCCCGCAGCTCGGCATCGTGGAAGTAGAAGTTGACCGTATCCAAGCGGAAACCGTCGACACCCAAATCCAGCCAGAAACGCATGTTGTCGAGCTGTGCCTGACGCGCTTCCGGGTTGTGGAAGTTGACGTCCGGCTGGCTGGTCAGGAAGTTGTGCAGATAGTACTGCTGGCGCCGGGAGTCGAAGGTCCACGCCGAGCCGCCAAAAATCGACAGCCAGTTGTTGGGCGGCGTGCCGTCGGGTTTCGGGTCGGCCCACACAAACCAGTCGGCTTTAGGATTGGTGCGATCCTGGCGGCTCTCCTGGAACCAGGGGTGCTGATCGGAGGTATGGCTGATCACTTGGTCGATCATCACTTTCAAGCCCAGCGAGTGAGCTTTTTCCAGCAGCGCCTTGAAGTCGTCCAGGGTGCCGAACATCGGGTCTACGTCGCGGTAGTCACTCACGTCATAGCCAAAGTCGAGCATCGGCGAGGTGAAAAAGGGCGATAGCCAGATGCCGTCCACGTTGAGGGAAGCCACGTAATCCAGCTTTTCGGTGATGCCGTTCAGATCGCCTACGCCGTCGCCACGGCTATCTAAAAAGCTGCGCGGGTAAATTTGATAGATTACACCGCCGCGCCACCACATCATGTTGTCTTGCATTACTTAGTTCCTTAAAAACGGTTGCTGAGGTTTATCAGCGAATTCATAGAGGCGTTATTGCGC
>NZ_JAMZBE010000215.1:0-4432 GCF_024158645.1 Halomonas sp. 707B3 | reverse complement strand
GGTCAGACCCGCGGCGGTGAATTCCCCCTTCGCCCAGTCGCCCATCAACTGGAAACCGGCCACGCCTTCAATCACCATCGCGGTGGCAATGTTCCAATCGCGGCCCGGCATGCCTTCGTCCATCAGCTCGCGCAGGCGTTTGAAGTCTTCCAGTGCGGCGACCATCTGCTCGCCCCCAAGGGCTTCCGGGTCGAGCTCCACCAGCGCCTGCTGGTAAAACTCGGTGCCTTGGCTGCCTAACACCACGCTTTCAAACACGGTGGCATCCTGCCAGGACTGGCCACCGTGGGCTAGCGGCACAAAACCCGCTTCACGAATGGCTTCCCCGGCGGCAAACAGCTCGTCTAGGGTGGTGGGCATTTCTACGCCAGCGGCTTCCAACACGTCCGGGTTGGCCCATAGCCAGTTAACCCGGTGTACGTTCGCGGGCACGGCTACGTACTGGCCGTCGTAACGCATAATATCGGCCACAATTTCTGGTAACAGGTCGTTCCAGCCTTCGGCATCCGCCACTTCATTTAAGTCGCCCAGCAGGCCAAGCTCGCCCCACTCCTGAATTTCCGGGCCTTTAATTTGCGCGGCGGAGGGTGGATTACCTGACATGGCGCGGGATTTAAGCACCGTCATCGCAGTTTCACCGCCACCACCGGCCACCGCAAAGTCCTGCCAGCCGTAACCTTCGGCTTCGAGTAGCTCTTTGAGGACGTTGGCCGCGCGGGCTTCACCACCGGATGTCCACCAGTGGAGGACTTCTACATCGCTTGCTTGGGTAGTGCCTGCGGCCATAGCGGTGCCTGCCGCTAAGGCCAGTGCGAGGGCGGATTTTTTAAACGTAGGCAACTGCTTAATCAGCATGGGTAGCTCCTGCTATTGTTGTTATCGCGAATACCAGCCCTGAAAGGCTTGGCGGCTGTCGCTGTTGTAATGCCGTGACACACGCGGTGCAAAACGGCTTTTAGCAGAGTACGACAGCGAGCCGCATAACGGGAGTTACCGAGTCCTGCATAGTATTACAAGTCTGTAACACTTGATTGGCGAGGCAGCGTTAGCGTGGCCAACAAGCCGCCTGCGGGGTGATTGGTAAGGGTAATATCGCCCCCATGGGCACGGGCGATATGCCGGGCAATGCCTAGCCCCAGGCCGCTTCCACCGGTGTGGCGGCTTCTGGACACCTCCAGGCGTACAAAGGGTGAAAACACGCGGCCAAGCTGATCCTTAGGGATGCCAGGGCCACTGTCGTGAATATGTAGGCGCACCACGCCCGCCTGTTCTTCCAGCGTTACCCTCGCCCGCTGGCCGTAAAACACCGCATTCTCTAATAGGTTCGCCAGGCAGCGCTTCATCGCCAGCGGTTTGACCGTTAGTGGCGCCACCTGCCCTGCCACCTGCACTTCGCCCCTCTGCAAGCGCAGCGCCTCGGCCAGCTCGGTCGTTAGCGCGTTGAGATCCGTTGGCTGCGGCTCTTCATGCAGATCTAACCCCTTGACCGAGGCGAGCGCGCCTTTGACCAGCTCGGATAGCTCATCCAGCGAGGCGCAGAAGCGCTCGCGCTGAAGCGGGTCATCCAGCATTTCAGCCCGTAAGCGCATGCGGGTAATCGGCGTTTTTAAGTCGTGGGAGATTGCAGAGAAGAGCCGCTCGCGCTCCTCCACCTGCTCGCGAATACGCCGCTGCATGCGGTTAAACGCTACGGCGGTGGCCGCTACCTCCTTGGGGCCGCTCTCTTTCAGCGGCGGGCTGTCCAGGTCATCACCTAACTGACGCGCCGCCCGGGAGAGCCTTGCCAGCGGCCGCGTCACGCTGGTAATGCCCAATAGCGACAGCGCCAGCACGGTGAGCAGCACGACGATGCCCGCCAGCAGCCGCTCTTCTGAGAGCCAGCGGTAGCCGCTGAAAATATCCGGCACGCCCAGCAGCGTGGCGACATAGAGCCAGGTATCGGGAGCAAGCTCCAGCTGCACCACCAGAATGGGCGGCGAAAGGGGTTCCATTAACAGGCTGTGTTGGCCCCAGCGGGGCGGCAGGTCGTAAAGCAGCACTTCATTATTGAAGACCCGCAGGGTTTCCGGGCGGGAGAACTCCACCACCACATCATCAATCGAGAGCTGCTGGGTCAGAATGGTGCGTACGTTGTTCACCACCACCTCTTTTTCCGGGCCGCTGCCGATGTCCGCCACGGGAATACGCCGCTCGTTCACGCTAACAAAAAAACGCGTGCCGCCCATGCTGCGCAGTTGATCCAGCACGATATGCCGATAGTCCACCGGCAGTGAACGGAAGAATTTCATGGTGGAGGCGATGCTAAACGCCATGTTGCTGGAGAGCTCATCGAGCTGTTCGAGCTGGCTGGCGCGCACCTGGGAAGTCCAAATGGTATAGCTCGCCACCTGGGCGGCCAGCACCCCGGCAATCATAATAATGACAAAGCGCCCGCGCAGGCTGCCGGGCAGCCAGTGCGAGTGTCGTTTCAGCCAGCGTCGCCACGACGTCACGACGCCGCATCTACCCTGGCCGTGAGCACATAGCCCGCCCCGCGTACGGTACGAATCAGCTGTGAATGCTGGGCATCTTCACCTAAACGCTGGCGTAGCCGACACACGTGCACGTCAATCGAGCGGTCCAACGGCGGCGCATCGCGGCCACGGGTCAGGGTGTAGAGATCATCGCGAGTAATCACCTGGGCGGGGCGCTCTAAAAACACCTGGAGCAGCTGAAAATCTGCCCCGGAAAGTGCGGTGCGCTCGCCGGTGTGATCCACTAATTCCCGCGTCATTCGGTCGAGCTGCCACTCACCAAAGCGTACCCAGCGCGCTTCATGAGGGGCGGCCGCTGTGGCCGCCGGGCGCGTACGGCGTAGTACCGCTTTAATGCGCGCCAGCAGCTCGCGGGGATTGAAGGGTTTACCGATATAGTCGTCGGCCCCTAATTCCAGCCCCAAGATACGGTCGGTATCGTCAGCGCTGGCGGTGAGCATAATGATGGGGGTGTCGTTAGTTTTGCGCAGCTCACGGCAGATGGTAAAGCCATCATCCCCCGGCATCATCACATCGACGATCAGTAAATCGGGCGTATGCTCGGCAAGCTGTTGGTAGAGCGCATCCGCCCCCTCTGCGGTCAGCACGTGGTAACCGTGCCGCCCCAGGTAATCCGCCAGCAGCTCGCGAATTTCCGGGTCATCGTCGACCACCATCAAGGTCGCAGGCGTGGTTGTCATCGTGGAAAGCGCCCCTAAGTTATTATCGTTTTAGGGGCTAGATGATGGTGGAGCGCTCCGGCTACCGCAAGCGGCTATCGACTAAGGTGGCAGAGCAAAAATGACAGCGACAAATGCTAAAGCCCAAAGCGCTGCTTCAGGAATGACGCCACCGCTGCTTCGCCGTGGTGGCCGATCCGCTGGGCGTCTGGCACGCGATCAAACAGCGCCGGATGGGCGTTGGCCATCACCTGAGCCTCGCCAGCCAGGGTGAGCATTTCGGTATCGTTGAGGTTATCGCCAAAGGCCAGGCAGTCGGCGGCGGTGAACCCAAGCGACTCCAGCAACGCCGCGAGCGCCACGCCCTTATTCACCCCGCCCGCCATGATCTCTAGCGAGTCCACCGTGGAGTAGGTAATGTGCAGCCCATCGCCATGCGCCGCTTGGGCCTGAGCCTCCAGTTCTGCGAGCGCGTCCGGGTCGCCCAAATAGAGCACTTTACCCACCCCGTTGGCGTCCATCTGCTCCGGTGGCACGACCTCATAGCGAAAGCCCGTCGAGGCGTGTAGTGACAGCAGGTGCGGCGCTTCGGCATCCACATGCCATCCCGCTTCGCGGTAAAGGCTGAGGCGCACTTGGGGCGGTCGGGGTAAATGAATCAGCGTGTGGGCGTGATCCGGGTTGAGGTGCGACGCGCTAACCAAGCCATCGTCCGGATCGTGGGTGTAAGCCCCGTTGGTGCTGATGAGGTGAGCAGGCACGCCCAGCTCGTCGCGGAATACGCGCATATCGTGGTAGTGGCGGCCAGAGGCCAGCGCCAAATGGTGTCCCTGCTGAACCAACTCTCGGAGCACCTCCACGGTGCTGTCATGTAACCGGTGGTCGCTGCCCAGCAGCGTACCGTCCAGGTCAGAAACGATCAGGCGAGGGGTCATCAAAGCGCTCCTTGTGCGTTAGCAGGGTTAGCGTGGCAGTTCGCTCAGCTTAACCGATTCAGCCAACCGTAAGTAAGTCATTGACCTGCCGTCGCCGTCGCCACTTCCCCAGGGGCAACGATTGGCGCGGCCAGTGGGAATCCGTATAGTGGCAACCTACTCTCGCCAACTGATTGAACACATGCTTCAAAACAACTCCCTGCTTGCCCAGCTCAAGCAACAGATCCGTGAAACCACCCCGCGCGCTGAAGGGGTGATCAAAGCCACAGAAAAAGGCTTTGGTTTTCTTGAAACTGATAGCGGC
>NZ_JAMZBE010000214.1:0-4477 GCF_024158645.1 Halomonas sp. 707B3 | reverse complement strand
TCCTCCCCGACGCTGACACCACCGGTGCTCACCACCACATCGGCCTCGGCAGCGGCGTGGTTCAAGAGCGCCACGGTTTGGGCGTAGTCATCGGGCACGCTCACCAGCTGAACCACCTCAGCCCCGAACGTCTCCAACAGCCGCTTGAGCATGGGGCGGTTGGAGTTATACAGCTGGCCCGGTTGTAACGGCGTGCCGGGGTCGACGATCTCATCACCGGTGGAGAGCAGCGCCACCCGAGGGCGACGGCATACGCTGACATGAGTGATGCCTTGCCCCGCCAAATGCCCTAACGCGGCGGCTTCCAAGCGTTCGCCAGCATTGAGCAGCACATCGCCTTGGCGCACGTCGCGGCCCTGCAGGCGAACGTTGTCTCCTTCAGGCACGTCCGCGGGGATGAGTGCCTCGCCGTTCTCCTCAGTCACCCGCTCCTGCATTACCACGCAGTCAGCACCAGGGGGGATCTGCCCGCCGGTAAAGATTCGTGCGCAGGTGCCCATCGCCAATGGCCGTGCCGTACTGCCCGCGGCAATCCGCTGGCTAACCGGCAGCCGCTTACCCGCATCCATAGCACGCAGCGTATAGCCATCCATTGCGCTGTTATCGAACGGCGGCACGTCCAGCGTGGCCGTTACCGATTCGGCCAGAACACGGCCAGCGGCGTCATTCAACGCGATCTGCTCGGCAGAGAGCGGCGTCACGTCGGCTAATAGCGCTTTCAGCGCCGCTTCAATCGGCTGTAACTCAGCCATGCTGCCCCCGACCGGGGATCACCAGGTTGGCAAAATTACAGGGTTTGTGGCGGCTATCGAGCTGCTCGGCCAGAATGCCATCCCAGCCGGTACGGCACGCACCGGTAGAGCCTGGCAGGCAGAACACCACCGTGGCGTTAGCGAAGCCACCCAATGCGCGACTCTGAATCGTGGAGCTGCCGATCTCATCGCCGCTGAGCTGGCGAAAGCGCTCACCAAAACCTTCGATACGTTTATCCAGCAACACCGAGATAGCTTCTGGGGTAGAGTCGCGCCCGGTAAACCCTGTGCCGCCCGTGGTTAGCACCACCTGCACGCCGGGGTCGGCAATCCACTGCGCTACCACCGCACGGATCTGGTAAACGTCATCCGGTACGATGCGCTTATCCGCCAAACGGTGCCCCGCCTCGGTTAGCCGCTGCACCAGCGACTGGCCCGAGCGGTCAGTATCTTCCGTCCGCGTATCGGAGACGGTGAGCACCGCAATGTTCAGCGCTTCCATGGCATCCATGGCGCTACTCCTTGTGCTCGTTGGGGGAGGCGTTGGCCTTTTTCTTGGCTTGGCGCGCTTCAAGAGCAGCCAGCTGTTCCGGCGTTGCCTCACCCTGGTGATTGGCTTTCCACTCGCTGTAGGGCATGCCGTAGACGTACTCGCGGGCGGCGTCCAGTTCGAGCGCGGTACCGCGCTCATCGGCGGCGGTCACCAGCCACTTCGAGAGGCAGTTACGGCAGAAATCCGCCAGAATCATCAGGTCGATGTTCTGCACATCTTTATTGTCGTCCAGATGCTTGAGCAAGCGCCGAAAGGCGGCGGCTTCCAGCTCAGTGCGGGTGGTGGCATCCAGTTCGTCAAATGTCGCCATGGTGATTCCTCTTTCAAAAGTCGTTGGAGTGCAGCATAACAAAAGACACCGCCCGAAGGCGGTGTCGAAGGGCGTTCACGTCCACTTATCTCGACGGCGTGACTCAGCTTGGCTTGGCTGCTGAAGGCTCACCGCTGCCGCCCGCTTTACGCGCGGCCAGTTCCTCTTCACTAACGGTCTGATCTTTAACCGCTTCATACCACAGGTTGTGGTGTTCTTTAGCCCAGGTTTCATCCACGTAGCCGGTGGTCATGCCTTCCAGCGCGCCTTCCGTACCTAACGTGCCGATGTAGATATGGCCCAGCGAGACGGCGGTAAGGCCCAGCGCACCCACGGCGTGGATGATGTTGGCCCACTGCATGGTGTCGCGGCCCTGGTCAAAGTTGGGGAAGTCGAGCACGAAGCCACTCGCCACCACCAAAATGCCCACCGACGCTAGCAGCCAGTACCAGGCTTTTTCGCCACCGTTGGCAAAACCAGCATCTACATGGCCTTTGCCAATCATACCGCCGCCCTTTTTAAACCATACCCAGTCGTGCTTCTTGGGAATGTTCTCTTTGATCAGGCTAACCAGCATGATGACCAACAGTACGCCAAAAATCGGTCCCAGATAGTTGTGCAGCACTTTAGAAGCCGCAATCATCCAGGCCCATACCGCATCACCAAACAGCGTACGGAACACGAACTTGCCTAACAGTAGGTTAAGCCCCGTCAGCGCTAGGGTGATGAACAGCGTCGCCACGGTCCAGTGAAGCGCACGCATCAGCAGCGACCAGCGCAAGAGCTTGCGGCCCGTACGCGGCTCTTCCAAGTACTTACGGCCGACGATGAAGTAGAACAGCGCAATCAGTGCCGCCATACCACCAATGGCAATCATGCCAAACGGCGACACCCAACGATTGCGCAAAATCCGCCACGTTTCGCCGCTGGAGTTGATCAGGTTGTAGTTACTCTCGTGACGTGAGTCACGGTAGTTCGGCCCGGTTTCACCGCTACGTACTTGGCGCCACTGATCCGCTGTAATGCCGGGGGCAGCAGTGGTCATTTCGCGGTCTGGGTCTGCCTGCGCCACGGCCATTTGCGTGACTCCCAGGCTTGCCACTAACAGCACCAGCATCAGGCATACACGCCATCCGCGCTGCAACCAGCTAGCGGTGCCGCTAGGTGCCCGTGAGGGCACCTTTGTCATGTTCAACGTTGTCATGACACGCCTCCTTACCCTTTGCGGGCAGCATCGTAGGCAAGGTTGTCAGAACTGGCCTGAGGGTTGTTCGACCACGCACCATCTTTGTGGCCACGGTGCACAACGCGCTGACGGAAAATATCAGCTACGTCCTGAGCATCCCCCGCCAGCAGCGCTTTGGTAGAACACATCTCAGCACACAGCGGCAGCTTGCCTTCTGCAATGCGGTTAGAGCCGTACTTCTGGTACTCCTCTTCTTTGGTTTCCGCGGGACCACCGGCACAGAAGGTGCACTTGTCCATCTTGCCGCGCTCGCCAAAGGCGTTCTGCTGGGGGAACTGCGGCGCGCCGAAGGGGCAGGCGTACAGGCAGTAACCACAGCCGATGCAGAGGTCTTTATCGTGCAGCACGATGCCATCGTCGGTTTTGTAGAAGCAGTCGGTAGGGCAAACCGCCATACAAGGGGCATCATCACAGTGCATACAGGCAACGGAAATGGACATTTCGTCCGCTTCGCCGTCGTTCAGGGTCACTACGCGGCGGCGCTGGATGCCCCACTCGACGTCGTTGGCGTTCTTACAGGCGGTGACGCAGCCGTTGCACTCGATGCAGCGCTCGGCGTCACACATAAATTTCATTTGAGCCATGGTGTTCTCCTCTTGCCGGTGCGGGCGTGTCCGCACCGGCATGCTGTCAGGTCAGGTCTTATTAGCTGGCGCGTTCGATACGGCAGATGGTGCACTTGGTCTCTTGCATCAGTGTCACCGGGTCGTAGCCGTAGGTGGTGGCGGTGTTGGCCGCTTCACCAATCACATAAGGAACGGTGCCTTCCGGGTAGCGGTCGTGCAGGCTTTCGCCCTGGAACACACCGCCAAAGTGGAACGGCATAAACGCCACTTTACGATCAACGCGGGGCGTGACCAGCGCTTTCACCTTGACTCGACCGCCTTCGGCGCCTTCGACCCACACTTGGTCGCCGTCGCGGATACCAATGTCATTGGCATCGGCCGGGTTGATCTCAACAAACATCTCCTGCTGCAGCTCAGCCAGCCACGACATGGAGCGTGTCTCTTCACCGCCGCCTTCGTACTCGACCAAACGACCTGAGGTCAGAATGATCGGGTAGTCCGCGCTGTTGTCACGGTCCTGGATGGTTTTGTACATCGTGGGCAGACGCATGATGGAGTCAAAGTCGTCCCACGTGGGGTAGCGCTCGACCAAATCACGACGGGTGGTGTAGAGCGGCTCACGGTGCTTCGGCACCGCATCCGGGAAGGTCCACACCACAGCGCGGGCTTTGGCGTTACCGTAAGGCGCGCAGCCGTGTTCAATAGCGACACGCTGGATACCGCCGGAGAAGTCGGTCTTCCAGTTCTGGCCTTCAGCCGCCACTTTCTCTTCAGCGGTCAGGTCATCCCACCAGCCCAAGTCTTTGAGCAGCTGGTCGGTGAACTCGGGGTAGCCATCGTCGATATCGCCGCCTACAGGAGCGGAGCCTTCCGCCAGCAGGTTCACACCATCGCGCTCGATACCAAAGCGGGCGCGGAAGCCCATGCCGCCTTCCATGACCGGAATGCTAGTGTCGTAGAGGTTAGGCGAGCCGGGGTGCTTGAACTCAGGCGTGCCCCAGCAGGGCCACGGCAGACCGTAGTAGTCGCCATCGGCGGGGCCGCCTTCAG
>NZ_JAMZBE010000213.1:0-4516 GCF_024158645.1 Halomonas sp. 707B3 | reverse complement strand
TAGAGATCGCCGCCATGACGGGGGCCTATTTGGCCGCTGCCGCCCATCGGCTACCCGCCATTGTGGATGGTTTTATTGCTACCGTCGCCGCACTAACGGCCTGCCGGCTGTGCCCAGCGGTGCGAGGCTATCTCATTTTTGGCCATCGTTCTGAAGAGCCGGGCCACGCCACCGCGCTAGAAGCGCTTCAGGCCGAGCCGTTGCTGGCGCTGGGTATGCGTTTGGGTGAAGGCAGTGGGGCGGCGCTGGCGTTCCCGCTGGTGCAGGCGGCGGCCGCCATGCTGAAGGAGATGGCCACCTTTACTCAGGCCGGTGTTAGCAGTCACACCGCATGAGTTTTATTACTGATGGGATGCCTGCCGCAGTTATCCTCGTCGCCGTTGCCATTCTCATTGATCTGCTAGTGGGCGACCCGCGCTGGTTGCCACATCCTGTGGTGATCATTGGGGGGATGATTAGCAGCTATGAGCGGCTATGGAATCGGGGCACGGCGCGGCAGCGCAAGCTAAGCGGTGCTTTCCTAACCGTGACGGTAGTGGGGGGCGTGTGGTTGTTTAGCTGGCTGTTTCTCTTAGTGCTTGCCAGGCTTCACCCTGGGTTGGCGTTGATAGCCGAGCTGTGGCTGCTTTCTACGACGCTTGCGATAAAAGGTTTGGGCGATGCGGCCCGTGCGGTGTCAGCACCGCTTAGCAAAGGCGATTTGCCCGCTGCACGCCAAGCGCTGGCAATGATTGTAGGACGCGATACGCAACGCGTAGAGGAAGCAGGCATCACCCGTGGCGCAGTGGAAACCGTGGCTGAAAATACCGTAGATGGCATCACGGCACCGCTGTTTTTTGCGCTTATTGGCGGGGCACCGTTAGCGCTAGCGTACAAGGCGGTGAATACCCTGGATTCGATGGTGGGCTACCGTAACGAACGCTTTAACGACTTTGGCTACGCATCGGCAAAACTGGATGATGTGGCTAATTGGCTGCCCGCACGGCTGACGGCGCTCTGTTTATGGCTAGCGGGCAGCGGCTTGATAGGGCGAGGTGTCACCGTATCACGCTGGCGAGGCGCGCTGGCCGCCACCTGCCGGGAAGCGCCGCGCCACCCCAGCCCCAACGCCGGTTGGCCGGAAGCGATGGTGGCGAATTTGCTGGGCGTACAGTTAGGCGGCACTAATTTTTATCAGGGTGTGGCCTCCCATCGGGCGACCTTGGGGAGCGGGCAAATGCCGCTCAACGTGGCGCATATTTGCATGACGCTGCGGCTGATGCACGGCGGGTGGCTGCTGTTCTTCACCTTAGCCGCGTTGACTCTCTGGGGGCGGATATGACTTCCACTCCCTGGCCAAACCATGGCGGCGACGCAGCGGCGCTATTGAAGCGCTTTGGGCTGCCTGCGGATCACCCGTTCGAGGATGTGAGTGCTAACCTCAACCCGCTGGGGCCGCCGCCCTGGGTGACGGATTGGTTGGCTGATCATATTAGGGGGTTAAGCCGCTACCCAGAGCCCAGCTACCACGCCGCACGACAAGCCATTGCCGAGCACGAGGGCGTGGCGCCAGAGCAAGTGCTGCTCACCAACGGCGGGGCGGAAGCTATTTTTCTTGCTGCTGCCCACCACGCTGGCCAGTGCGCACTGATTGTGACACCAACCTTTGGCGAATACGCCAGAGCCTGTGCAGCGCATCGTCTTACTGTGACGGAATATGTGCTTGAGGCACCGCGGTTTGAGGTGCAACCGGCGGCGTTAAACGTGCGGGCTGCTAAAGCAGATGTGGTGTTTCTATGCCGCCCCAACAATCCCACCGGCACGCTGATCTCCGCTGTGGAGATTGAGCGTTTGCTCTCGTGCATGCCTACCACGGCAACGCTGGTGGTGGATGAAGCCTTTATTGATTTAGCCATAGACGCTGAGCCGCTCACGCCGCTGCTAGCCCGCTATCCGCAGCTTATGCTGCTGCGCTCCATGACCAAGTTTTACACCCTGCCCGGGCTGCGCCTGGGTTATGTGTTGGCCAGTGCCGAGCACATTGCCGCCCTGGCACGCCATCAGCCGCCCTGGAGCGTCAATCACCTCGCCGCCGAGCTAGTGGCACCGCTGCTGGCCGATGTGGTATTTGCTCAGCGTACCCGGCAGTGGCTTGCCAGTGAGCAGCCGCGCATGGGGCAAGCGCTGGCCGCCATGGGGCTTGAAGTGGTGTCTAGCCACAGCTGCTTTTTTCTCGTGCGCCCTGGAGCTGAGCTGTGCCAGCGCGGTATTTCCAGCGTGCTGCTGCTTGAACGCTTGCTTTATACCGGTATGCTGGCGCGGCATACCTATAGCTTTTCAGGGCTAAACGGTGGTTGGCTGCGGCTGGCTGTGCGCGATAGTTCGGCAAATGATCGATTGTTAAAGGTGTTACATGATTGTGTTTGTTAGTGGGGGCGCGCGCTCCGGTAAGAGTCACGTCGCTGAACAGTGCGTCCTGCAAGCCGCCAACGGTAAGCCCTGTTTCTATGTGGCCACCGCCAGTGTCTATGATGATGAAATGGCTGAGCGGGTAGCGCATCACAAAGCGGAACGGTCCACCTCCAGCTCGGTGTCTTCTTGGGTAACGCTGGAAGCACCTTTGGCAATTGATCAAGCGGTGTCCCAAGTGCCGGACGGTCACGCTGCCCTGTTAGATTGCCTTACTCTGTGGGGTAGTCAGGTCATGTTTCATGAGGAAGACGACGAGAGCGAGCCGCTTTCCACTACCGAAGGCTTTTCTCTTTTAGTGCGCTGCCTACAAGATGCCCGAGCGCGGAATATTACTTTAGTGATTGTCTCCAATGATCTTAACGAAGCGCCGCTGCCGAACGGGTCCGAAACGCTGCGCTACGTGGAGTTTTTGCAAATGCTTCACCGTTGGTTGGCCACCGAGGCAGATAGCGTCATTGAGGTCGTCGCGGGCCAGCCCATCGAGTGGAAGGCGGTCGCAAATTTGTGAACAACGTCATGTATGGCGGGCTGCTCGCCCTACAATTTCTCACTCGCTTACCCATTCCGGTGGCCTGCCCCTGGACACCCGATACCCGACGCTGGGCTATTCGCGCCTACCCGCTAGTGGGCCTGCTGGTGGGTGGCGTGCTAGCACTGGCCGCGCTGCTAATAGGGCAGCTGCATACACCTACGCCGATCACCGCGCTGCTGTTGCTTAGCGTGTGGGTGGCGTTAACCGGCGGCTTGCACTTGGATGGCGTGATGGACCTGGCCGATGCGCTGGGCAGCAACCAGCCGCTGGAACGGCGCTGGGAGATCATGAAAGACCCACAAATCGGCAGCTTCGGTATGCTGGCGCTGCTGTTTTTGCTGGCCTGGAAGGGCGTGCTGCTCTGGGCGCTGCTGCAGTATCACGCGCCGCTGTGGTGGCTGGTGATCGTGCCTGCGCTAGGGCGCTGGGCAGGTGTGGCGCTACTCATACTCACCCCGTGTGCCCAACCACGCGGCCTGGCTTGGAGCTGGCAGCAGTCGCTTAGTCGTCGTAATGTTGGGCTAGCGCTGGTGCCGCTTCTACCGCTGGCGTTGGCATGGCCCACGATGGCGCTATGGCTGGTCGCAGTCGCGTGTTGGTTAGCGCTGACGCGTGCGGCACTGCTGCGTCTATTTAACGGCATTAACGGCGATATGGTCGGTGCCACCATTGAAGGAGGAGAGCTTTGGCTACTGGTCTTAATGTGGAGTTGGTGGCAGTTCGTCACGGTATCACCGCCTGGAATTTAGAGCGCCGTTACCAGGGCCAGCGGGATATTCCGCTGCTGTTTCCCGATGCGGAGGAGGGGCTGCTAACGCTTCGGAAAGCCCTGATGGATGAACGCTTTGACGCGATTTATGCCAGTGACCTTGGCCGCTGCCAGCAAACGCTGGCGTGGTCACAAGCAGCAAAACCGGGTATACCCATCTATGCCGAACCGCGCCTACGAGAGCTTGATTTTGGCGAGTACGAAGGCAAGGTTTACGATGAATTAAAAGAATTGCCGCACTATCGCGCCTGGATTGATAGCGCCGGAGAGCTGCAAATTCCCGGTGGAGAGTCTTCTGGCCAGCTGCGCGAACGTCTAGATGCTTGGCTCGACGATGTCGCGGCACACACTCAGCAGTATGGCTATCAAAAAGTGTTAGTGGTGACCCACGGCGGTGTGATTCGTGAGCTACGCCGCCGTTTTGAAACCCTCGATTTTTGGGAGAGGATTGTGCATCAGGCCCAAGGACGGCGCTGGCAGCTCGCGTATCAGGCAGGTGAGGATGGAAAAGGAGAATGGCAATGCAACTATTCATCGGCGGTGCCAGTGCAGGTAAGCGCGATGCTGTAAAACAACGCTTTCCCGGTGCGGTATGGTGGCGCTTAGCCCCTGGCCAGCGCCTTCACGAGGTCGCCCACGTCATGCTGCCGAATACGCCGCTGGTGCTCCACGGCTTGTTTGAGTGGCTCACCGCCGCGCTGGATTCTGACTTCAGCAGCGACGAGTGGCGAGCCCAGTGGCGGGAAGATTTACAGCGCCTAAAC
>NZ_JAMZBE010000212.1:0-4535 GCF_024158645.1 Halomonas sp. 707B3 | reverse complement strand
TCTACCAACTCAGCGGCAATATGCCCCGCCACTGGCATGTCGGCATGCTGGTTTCTGATAGCGAAAACGGTGCTGAATTTGAGGCTATTGTGCGCGAGCTTTCGCCCTCCTCTGCCCGGCTTCAGCTGCTCACCAACTACCGTCACCATGCTGGTGTGTGGGGCGTCCACGCTCACGATAGCCGCCAGAACTTTACCCTCAACCTGTTGATGGACCCCGAGATTGACCTTGTCACCATTGCCGGTAACGCGGGCACCGGCAAAACGTTTATGACCCTGGCGGCGGCCTTCCAGCAAACCCTGGATGCCAAGCGCTTTGAGCGTATCGTCTTCACCCGCGCGCCCATCCCTATGGGGGAGGATATTGGTTTCTTACCAGGTACCGAAGAGGAGAAGATGTCGCCGTGGATGGGGGCATTCCACGACAACATGGATAACCTGCTGCGTAACGAAGAAGGAGAATCAAGCTGGGATAACGGTGCCACGCGGCAATTGATTGGCTCACGTGTGCAAATACGCTCACCGAGTTTTATGCGCGGGCGCACGCTAAACGACACTTTTTTGATTATCGACGAGGCGCAAAACTTCACCCCTAAACAGCTAAAATCGCTGGTCACCCGTGCCGGGCGCAATACCAAGATTGTCTGCTTGGGCAACGTCGGGCAGATCGACACACCCTACCTCACCGCCAACACCTGCGGCATGGCCGCCGTAGTAGAACGGTTTCGAGATTGGCCCCATGCTGGGCATATCACCTTGAAAAGCGTTGAACGCTCACGTTTGGCGCTGGCCGCCGAGGAACTGCTTTAACAGTACCCAGCGAAACACCCACGGCTTTAACTTTCACCGCCCAGCACTGCTGGGCGGTGGCACGTTGGACCCACTCAATCACAGGGGCGTTGTTGGCTTTCGGATTTATCGCTATTCCAAGGGTTTTCAACGCCAATGGTATCGGCAGCAAACGCTTGTCGCTCTCCTAAGGGGCGTACCTCACCGATGGTGGTGTCATGACAGGTTTGGCGCTCCATCTCGCTGTTAAGCTCAGCCCCAAACAGCACCACAAACGCCGAGAGCCAAAACCACAGCATCAACGCCACCACCGCGCCTAGCGAGCCGTACAGCTCGCTAAAGGTCGAAAAGTAGCGTACGTAGAGCGAAAGACCACCGGAGCCCAGCAGCCACATTAATGTCGCCAACAGCGTGCCGTAACTCAGCCAGCGCCACTGCGGTGAGCGCCGATAGGGAGCAAAGCGATAGAGCAGCGCAATCAGCAGGCTCATCAACACCAACAGCGCAGGCCAGCGTAGCCACTGCAGCACTCGATCCAGCGGCGGATCAATCATTAGCCTATCCACCACCACCGGCACAACGGCAATAAAACCAAGGGAAACAAGCGTCATCACAATGAGACCAAAGGTCAGCGAGACCAGCACCAGCGCTCTATACAGCAGCGAACGCTTCTCCTGCTCGCCGTAAACGGCGTTTAAGCCAATCACCAACACCGACACCCCTTTCGAGGCGATAAACATGGCAATCAACAACCCTGCCAAGGCGGTCATCACATTGCCAGACTCAGTGCTCTCCACCACCTCTTGCGCCTGCTGATCAATCAGGTTGGCAGCATCAGGGGGCATAAAGCGACTAATCGTATAGAGCTGCCGCCCGGCCTCCACTGGATCAAACAGCAGCCCCCACACCGAAATCACCGCCGCAATGGTTGGAAACAGCGCCAGCAGTGCATAGAAAGCGACGCCAGCTGCAAACATAGTGATTCTATCCCGGCGGGCCGCGCGCACCACTCGCCATGCAATATCATGCCAGCCCCGCTGAGGGATATCGCTGGGCACATCGGCAGCACGGCCTCGGCGATGGCTATCCATTTAGCCTAACCGCTCGCCCAGCCACTTGCCGATATCGTTGACCTGCTGTGGGCATAGCGCATGGGCCATCGGGTACTGGCGATAGTTGACGTTGTAACCCATGGCTTTTAAACGCTCAACGCCGCTACGGCCCAAGGTTTCAGGCACGATGGGGTCGAAGTTACCGTGATGAACTTCAATCGGCACCTGACGGTTAGCCTCGGCAGGCTCGATGCTATCGGCAGTAGCAAAGTAGGTCGACATCGCCAGCAGCCCGCCTAGCGGCTGCGGGAACGAGAGCGCAGCCTGATACGCCACCGCGCCGCCTTGGGAGAAGCCCGCCACGATGATCCGCTGGCTATCGATACCCTGATCGATCTGCTCTTGAATCAGCGCCTGAATACGCTCGGCGGATTTTTTCAGCTGAACTTCATCAACCCGGCGGCCCAAATCCATCGCCAGAATGTCGTACCAGGCGGGCATTACCATGCCGCCGTTAATGGTGACCGGCAGGCGCGGAGCATGGGGCATAATAAAACGCACATGCGCGTTTTCCGGCAGTGCCAGGGCTGGCACTAGGGGTTCAAAATCATGCCCATCGGCACCTAGGCCATGAATAATAAACACACACGCATCGGCGGGTTGACCATTTTTTGGCTCAATAATCAGTTCGCCTGGGGCTGTCATGGGTTATTTCCTTACTGATATTAAAAGCGTCACCCTAGCGTAAAGCAGCGCGGGGAGCGAGACATTAACCGCTTAAAACGGCCACACCAATGGAATCAGCGTGACCGCAATCACACCGGTCAGTACGTTTAAACCACCACCAACACGTAAAAAATCACTGACTCGATAGCCACCAGGACCATGCACCATCAAGTTGGTTTGGTAGCCGATCGGGGTCAGAAAACTGGCCGAGGCGGCAAACATCACGGCCACCACAAATGGCATGGGGCTCACCCCAAGGCTCTCTGCGGCAGCCATGACCACCGGAAAAATAATCACCGCCGCGGCGTTGTTGGTCACTAGCTCCGTGAGTAGCGCCACCACGCAGTAGGTACCCATCAGCAGCAACCACGGGCTGCCCGCCACCCACGACAGCACGCTGCCTGCCATGGCATCCGCTGCACCTGACGACTGTAACGCTGCCCCCACCCCAAACGAGGCGGCAATGGTTAATAACACCTGAGTATCTAAGCCCCGCTTAGCCGCGCCCACTGTGCAGCAGCCGGTCAGCAGTGCCATCGCCGCCCCCAGCATGGCGGCATTGAGCATGCTCAGAACACCAAACGCAGCCAGCAGCACCGCGCCTAGCAAAATCCCCCAGGCCAGCGGAGCCTTCTCGTGGATGGGCCGCGCCGAGCCGTTTAGCTCGCTGATCAGCAAAAAGTCTTTCGACTGCCGATGGCGCTCGATAAACGGCGGGCGCGCCTCTAACAGCAATACATCGGCAGGCTGCAAGCGCACTTGGCCGAGGTTCCCCGTCACGCGCTCGCCGCCGCGGCAAATCGCCAGCACGGCGGCGCCGTATAGCGTTCTAAATCGACCATCACGAATCCGCTGGCCAATAAACTGGCATTGATTGGAGACCACCGCCTCGACCAAACGGCGCTCTTTGAACTCTTTTTCTAGGCTAGAAGCGCCATCCCGAGAAGGGATCAGCCCACGAATCTGCTGAAGCTCCACAGCGGCATCCGAGGTGCCCACGAACACCAAACGATCCCCACCTTTGAGCTGCTCCCCTGGCCCAACTACGCTGACCACGTTACCGACGCGCTCGATCTCGACAAGGAACAGCTCCTGCAAGTGGCGCAGCCCCGCCTCTTCGACCGTGCGGTCGACCAGTACCCCTGCCGGGTCTACTTCCATTTCAATAGTGAACTCGCGAGGATTGGCAAAGGCTTTAGCCGTGCCGCCACGGGCGGGTAATAAACGTGGGGCAAGGAAAATAAGATAAGCCAAGCCCGCTACCGCGACCGGAATGCCTACCCACGCCAAGTCGAAAAGCCCCATGGCCAAATCAGGGTAGCGCTCGATCAGTAGCCCATGCACTACCAAGTTAGTGCTGGTACCAAATAGCGTGATAGTACCGCCTAAAATAGAGGCAAAGCTCAGCGGCATGAGCAAGCGCTGTGGGGAAAGCCGCACACGGCGGCTCCAGCTCATGACGGCGGGAATATACGTCGCCACCACCGGGGTGTTATTGAGAAAACCGCTGAGCGATGCCACAGGTAACAATAGACGTGTTAGCGCGCCGCGCTCGCTGGTTGGCCGCCCCAGAACGTAGCGAATAATAAGATCGATACCGCCCGTTTCACGAATACTGGCCACCAGCACGTACATAAACGCCACAGTAAACAGGCCACTATTAGAGAATCCACCCAACGCCTGCTGTGGGTCAATCACGCCAAGCGTCATCAGCACCACCACCGCGCCCATTAAAATGATATCTGGCCCTAGGCGTGACAACGCCATCAACGGGAAGATAGTCAGCACGACTCCTACTGCAATCCAAGCATCCAGCGACATAACCCCACATCCTTTCTCAAGCCCACTCAACTGACATAACCGAACAATATGAAGGGCATTGTGCCGCCCAGCAGATATTCTAAAAAGTTATTTTTAGAAACACAGTAAGAACAAAATAGAATATAGGCGTGGGGCGTGGGGCGTGGGG
>NZ_JAMZBE010000211.1:0-4645 GCF_024158645.1 Halomonas sp. 707B3 | reverse complement strand
CAGCTGGGCGTGGTGCCGCAGGAGTTTAACTTCAACCAGTTCGAGAAAGTGCTGGATATCGTGCTGGCCCAGGCGGGTTACTACGGCATGAAGCGCAGCGAAGCATTGCCTCGCGCCAAGCAACTGCTGACCGATTTAGGGCTGTGGGAAAAGCGCAACGGCAGTGCGCGAATGCTCTCAGGAGGTATGAAGCGCCGCCTAATGATTGCGCGTGCCTTGATGCACCGACCCAAGTTGCTGATTCTCGACGAGCCCACTGCCGGGGTCGATATCGAACTGCGCCGCAGCATGTGGGAGTACATGCGCCGCATTAACCGCGATGAAGGCACCACGATCATTCTGACCACGCACTACCTCGAAGAAGCCGAGAGCCTGTGCCGTAATATCGCCATTATTAATCATGGTGAAATCGTTCGGAACACCAGCGTGCGAGAGCTGCTGGCGGAGCTGGACACCGAAACCTTCCTGCTGGATCTCGCCGAGCCGGTGGAGCAAGTGCCCACCATTGAAGGCTTTGAGCTGCAGCAAATCGAGTCCTCCCAGCTGGCGCTGGTGATTCATCGTGGCCAGCAGTTGAACGATGTGTTCAGTGCGTTAAGCGCGCAGGGCATTCAGGTGGTATCCATGCGTAACCGTGCCAACCGCTTAGAGGAGATGTTTGTTTCCATGGTAGAGAGCAGTCAGCAGGCCATCGACCAGCGTGAAAAGCAGGAGGCCCGCGCATGAATGCAATGCAAACCCTCGTGGCTTTATGGACGCTAGTACTTAAAGAGATCAAGCGCTTCACCCGAATCTGGCCGCAAACCCTGCTACCGCCGTCCATCACCATGGCCATGTACTTCATCATTTTTGGCAACCTGATTGGGTCGCGCATTGGTGATATGGACGGCTTCAGCTACATGGACTTTATCGTGCCAGGGCTGATCATGATGTCGGTGATCACCAACAGCTACTCCAACGTGGCGTCCAGCTTCTTCTCCAACAAGTTTCAGCGCTCCATCGAAGAGATGATGGTGTCACCCATGCCCAATGGCGTGATCCTTTCCGGGTTTATTCTGGGCGGCATGGCGCGGGGTTTGGGCGTCGGGCTGATTGTGACGCTGGTGTCGCTGTTTTTCACTCGCTTAACGGTTGAGCATCCGCTGCTCACGGTGTTGGTGGTGGTGCTCACCTCGGCGCTATTCTCCATTGGCGGCTTTATCAACGCCCTGTTGGCGAACAAGTTTGACGATATCTCCATCGTGCCGACGTTTATTCTGACGCCGCTGACCTACTTGGGCGGTGTGTTCTACTCGATTTCGATGCTGCCGGATTTCTGGCAGGGCGTCTCGATGCTCAACCCGATTCTGTATATGGTGAACGTCTTCCGCTACGGCTTTTTGGGCGTCTCTGATATTCCGGTAGTCTGGGCATTAGCGGCTATTTTCGCCTTTATTGTTGTCCTGTTTATGGTCGCGCTGACCATGCTAGAGCGCGGTAAGGGCATTCGCAGCTAATTCACGGCCTGACTGCAATGCCCTTATTGAACTAGCACGACTGAGAGAGTTTCCATGGCACATCGCCCCGACACTTTAGAACACGCGCCCCTGGGGCGCGATTCCGCTTACCCCGAGCAGTACGATGCAGGGTTGCTGTACCCCATTCCCCGTGCGGCCAATCGTGCGCCGCTGGGCATTGAAGAGGGCGCACTGCCATTTGTTGGCGAAGATGAGTGGCACGCGTTTGAAGTCTCCTGGCTCAATGGCCGCGGCAAGCCGATCGTCGCCGTGGCACGCTTCCGTCTGCCAGCAAGCTCGCCCCATCTGATTGAGTCCAAATCCTGGAAGCTCTACCTCAACAGCCTCAACCAAACTCGCTTTGCTAGCCAAGCTGAAGTAGAAAAGACGCTAGTGCGCGACCTCAACAGCGCTGCCGGTGCCAGCGTGAGCGTTGAGCTACTGGGGGTGGATGATAGTGAACTGGCCCCTCAGCGCCTGCCGGGGGAGTGCTTAGACGACCTGGATATCGAGGTTAGCGACTACACGCCAAGTGCCACGCACCTTACTGCCAGTGATGAGATCGTCGAAGAGACGCTGCATTCGCATCTGCTAAAATCCAACTGCCCGGTGACCGGTCAGCCGGATTGGGGAAGCGTCTTGATTCGCTATAAAGGCCCCAAGCTCGACCGAGAAGGGCTACTGCGCTACCTAATTGGCTACCGCCAGCACCAGGATTTTCACGAGCACTGCGTCGAACATATTTTTACTGACGTAATGCAGCAAGCGAAGCCAGAAGAGCTGTTGGTATTGGCCCGCTACGTTCGCCGTGGTGGCTTGGACATCAGCCCTTGGCGTGCAACACCGGGTCTTGCGCCCCCCAGCCCGCTGCGCTTAGCACGGCAGTAACGCTCACCTTTAATGGAGAAGAAGTTATCATGGACGCACTCGCACTGCTTCACGAACGTAGCTCCATGGGCAAGCTCACCGAGCCTGCCCCCAGCGCCGACCAGCTCAGCGCCATATACCAAGCGGCCCTACGCGCCCCTGATCACAAAGAGCTTCGCCCGTGGCGCTTTATCGAGTTCTCCGGCGAAGGCCGGGAGCGCCTGGGCGAGCTGTTTGCTGAAGCCGAATTTCAGGAAGACCCCCACGCCAGTGACGACACGCTAAACTCCGCGCGCAAAAAGCCCCTGCGTGCACCGATGATTATCGCGGTGATTGCCAAGGTGACGCCGGACCTTCCCAAAGTGCCTAAAATCGAGCAGGTGATTTCAGCAGGCTGTGCCGCTCACGGCATTTTGCTGGCGGCCCACGCGCTAGGTCTAGGAGCCATGTGGCGCAGCGGCAAATACGCGTTTGATCCCGTGGTGCGCAAAGGCCTGGGTCTGGATGAAGATGACGAAGTCGTTGCCTTTATCTATTTGGGCAGCCTAGCGGGCCGCCACAAGCCAGTAGCAACCCACAACAGTGCGGATTTTGTCGAGCGTTGGGATTAAACCTAAGCCCCTGTAATGCCAAGGAGGTCGCCATGAGTCAGCCCCGCCAACCCGGTATTCCACATCCCCGCCTGCCGCTACCGGAAGGCGAGGAGGACCTAGCTGCCTTTCAGCGCTGGCTGGAGGCGGCCATTCCTATGGTAGAGGCGCTGGGCATTACTCGCATGAGCCAAGCCAACGGCGCGCTCACGTGGCAACTGGCGCTTACGCCCAACCTCAACGACAAAGGTACCGGCTTTGGCGGCGCGCTGAGTGCACAAGCCACGCTACAAGGCTGGTGCTGGGTCACCCTCTGGCTACGCCAGCAGGGCAGGGCGCAGGATGTGGTGGTTGCTGAAGCCAGCCAACGCTTTCTTGCCCCAGTCACGGGTGATTATCGCATGACTTGTGCCCCTAGCCATCCGGATGGCCCTGCACAGCTTGCTGCTAAACTCAGTGAACGAGGTAAGGGCAGCATCGAGCTAACGCATCAGCTCTACTGCGGAGATTCGCTCTGCCTAGAAGCCATAGGCCGCTACGCCGTGCTGCCAAACGCCTAGGCAGGAAAAAGGCTTGCTATTTCACGGCTTAGACCATAGAATATGCGCCGTTCTGTTGAGAAAGGCAGCGCCTAACAGCAGAGCTAAAATGTGGAGAGGTGTCCGAGTGGTCGAAGGAGCACGCCTGGAAAGTGTGTAAGTCGAAAGGCTTCGAGGGTTCGAATCCCTCCCTCTCCGCCAGAATTAAAAAATCCCCGTAAATCAATAGATTGCGGGGATTTTTGTTTTCAGATTTGTCCCAATATTTTGTCCCAAAGCTTTTCATAAAACACAACTTAGCACTGTTCAATTGATAGACGTGCCCAGTTAGCTAATACCCCGATATAAAGCCCCGCCAAAAGCTAAAAAAACCGCCTTTACAGCCGTTCTACCCCTCTGCCCTAGGGCGATGTAGCCCCAGGCACCCTAAACGCCTTAGAAAGCCGTGCAGGCGGAAAACCGATTTTCTCGCAAATAATGCTTGACATTGAATAAATAATATGCTCACTTCTCCTTCCTTTTGCTTTGATTTAGCAATTTCTCATGTGGGCAGACGTATGAAACCACCTAAGCAAGTAAAGAAAATGAGAATCGTTCTTTAAAAATATGCAACAACCACTTTAATTCGTAAAAACTAACTGCCGTGATTAGATTTGCTAACTGTCACAGTTAGCAGTTGGGTAGGCGTGATGGTTAGACTTTTGCTGTTCTCTTTGTTCTAAGAAAACTAATACCTCCTTGCTCAATAACCCCAACCGAAGGGCGGGAGTAATTAAAAACAATAAAACAAGGGAGCGAAGCGAGCTTTGCGGGTTATTTTCAACATCGGAATTTCTAATCGTTAGAAACTAATCGCAGTGGTTAGAAAATAGGTGCTAAATATAATAGAGGGGGCGACTTCAAAAAATAATGTCAAAAACAACGCAAAAGACCTATAAATATGACGTTTTTTTGATTAAAAGTTTCTAATCAGGGGGGTTAGAGTTTCTAATCACCGGGGTTAGAGTTTCTAATCACCCTGATTAGAAACTAGGGTATTGCGATATCTGGTATAAAACCTGAATCCGTGAAGCCGGCGCCGACACTTTCCCTATCACCGCCAGCGAGCACTTTTTGATCATTCGCCCCGTGCAAGTTGGCTTTCGCAAGCCCG
>NZ_JAMZBE010000210.1:0-4680 GCF_024158645.1 Halomonas sp. 707B3 | reverse complement strand
GGCGTCACGTTTAAACGCATCTGAATACCTGGGGCTACATTTGTATTTCATAACACCTTCTCTCGAAAAAAGGTGTCTACTTTTTTAGGGGCAATCCAGTAAGCTAGCCTCCATGGCATTCTCCGCTGCGTTACCGTGGTTGAGTGGATCACGGTACAAGGCAATCGGCCATGGAGGCAATGGGTGGTTACAGCGTATGGCGCTGCCCTAGCGCGGCCAAATAGCGCTGATAGGCCCCTTCATAGGCGGCCACACGCTCGGCATCAGGCTCCGCCAGCGAGGCCGCATCCAGATGCACCAGGCGCTCGCAGAGCGATGCTAGGCTAACGCCCTCGGGCTGTAGATCGCACCAGGCCGCTTGAATGGCTGCCCCTAGCGCGGCGGCATCGGTAATCTCGGGGCAAATCACCTGGGTGTTGGTAATATCAGCGACCATTTGCCGCCACACCGGGCTTTTCGCCCCGCCGCCAATCAGTCGAATCTGGCTGGTGCCCGCGGCTAGCTCGCCTAGCAGCTCCAGCCCATAGCGTAGGCCAAAGGTCGCGCCCTCCATCACGCCTCGACAGAGGTTGGCCTGGGTCATATTCAGGCTGGTCAACCCGAGAAAATCGCCGGTGGCATCGGGCAGCATGGGCACCCGTTCGCCGTTGAAGAACGGCAGCACGGTGACGCCCTCGGCACCAATCGGGGCGCTGGCGACCTGTTCGCCAAAGGTAGCCAAGTCCAACCCAAACAGCTCACGCACGCGAGTCGTTGCCGAGGTCACGTTCATGGTACAGATCAGCGGCAGCCACCCCCCGTGGCTGGCGCAAAAATTCGCCACCATGGCGCTGTCACACACCACCGAATTAGGTGAGTAAGCACACACCGTGCCGGAAGTGCCCAAACTGAGCGTGACCAGCCCATGGGTAATATTGCCGGTGCCAATCGCCCCCATCATGTTGTCGCCACCGCCCGAGGAGACCACCACGTTATCGCCTAGCCCCAGCTCCTGAGCCACTAACGGGCGCACGCGGCCAGCGGGTTCATGGGCGTCAATGATCCGAGGCAGTACACGGTCAGGGTCGAGCTCCGGCGCAATGGCAGCAAACACCTCTTTCTGCCAGCACTGGGCGCGGGTATCAAAGTAACCGGTGCCCGAGGCGTCGCCTGCCTCGGTAACCCGTTCGCCAGTCAGCCAGAAATTCAGGTAGTCATGGGGCAGCAAGAGCGTAGCAATACGCTGGTAGGCATCCGGTTGATGCTCGCGTAGCCAGGCCACTTTTGAGGCGGTATAGCCCGTTTGCAGCACCAGGCCCAGCTTCTCCAGGCAGCCCGCCTCGCCCCCCAGCGTTTCCACCAACGCGCTATTTTGAGCGCTGGTTTCGGTATCGCACCACAGCTTGGCGGGATACACCGGCACGCCATCGGCATCGAGTGCCACCATGCCGTGTTGCTGGCCAGACACACCAATACCGCGCACCTGCTTGGCATCGATCCCGGCGCGCTCAATCGCTTGAAAGAACGCGCCTTTGAGCGCCGCCAGCCACTCCGCGGGTGCCTGCTCCCGGCGGCCATGCTCCCCTTCATCCAGGCGGTGCGGGCGGCTGCCTTCGCCCAGAATGACGCCCCGTTCTACATCCACCACCACGACTTTGGTACTTTGCGTACCGCAATCCACCCCGATATACATCACAACGTTCCTTTGGACGCGACCAGAGCCTCAAGAGTAGCCCGTGCGCCTCGTTCATGCAGCGACTTCAGCGCCTCCAGGTAGGCGTTAAGGAAGCGAGGCTGGTCCACCAAGTCGCCAAACAGCTCGCGGTTTTCCACGAAGGCCGCTGGATGGGTGCGGTTATTGGCGGCAATGGCCATTAACGGCTCGCGCAAACGGTCCACGATCTCAATGGTCTGACCCTGCTCATCGACCCCTTCGGCGTAGCGTGCCCAGCTGGCCACCACGGCGGCGCTGCGCTCAATCTCACCACCCTGGGCAAGCTGCTGGCGAATCACCGGCACTAACCATTTAGGAATGCGATCCGAGCTTTCGGCGCACAGCCGCGCCAAGGTGTCTCTGATTTGCGGGTTCGCAAAGCGTTCAATCAGCGTCAGCCGGTAGGTTTCTAAATCCACCCCCGGTACGGGGGGCAGCGTCGGTGTGCCCTCTTCGCGCATGTAGCCGAGCAAGAACTCGACAAACAGCGGGTCTTGGCACACTTCATGGGCGTAGCGGTAGCCCGCCAAATAGCCAAAGTAGGTCAGCGCCTGATGGCTGGCATTGAGCAGGCGCAGCTTCATGAGTTCGTACGGCTCGACATCCTCGACAACCTGCACGCCGACCTTCTCGAACGCCGGGCGGCCCAAGGGGAAGTGATCTTCCAGCACCCACTGGGTAAAGGGCTCGCACACCACGGGCCAGGCATCTTCAACGCCAAAGCGCTGGGAGAGCTCTTCGATATCCGTGGGCGCGGTCACCGGCGTGATGCGGTCCACCATGGCGTTGGGGAACGCCACCTCAGCGGCTAGCCAGTCGCCCAGCTCCGCACTGCGGGCGCGGGCATAGGCGCTGAACATGCGCTTGGCGACATCGCCGTTGCCTTGAATGTTATCGCAGGACATCACCGTAAACGGCGCAATACCCCGTGCCCGGCGGCGTACCAGGGCTTCCACCACCAAGCCAAAGCTGGTGGAGGGGCGCTCAGGGTGGGCGAGATCGTCGCGCACCTGGGGGGCGTCCAGGTTGAATTCTCCGGACACCGGATGAAAGTTGTAGCCGCCCTCCGTAACGGTGAGCGAGACAATTTTGATGGCAGGGTCGGCCATGGTTTCGATGACCGCCTCGGGGTCTTCCGGGGCAAACAGGTAGTTCACCATGCTGCCAATCACCCGAGGCTGATACTCACCGTCAGGGTGCTTGACCACGAGGGTGTAAAGGTAGTCTTGTGCGGCGAGGGCCTGCTGCATGCGTTTGTCGCCGGGCATGACCCCCACGCCTACAATGCCCCAATCCAGCGCTTCGCCTTGGTTCATCAGCGCATCTAAGTACATCGCCTGATGGGCACGATGAAAACCACCGACGCCAATATGGACGATGCCAGGCGTCACGGCCTGACGATCATAGGTCGGCGTCTCAACCGCCGCGCTGAGGGAACCCACATTGTGGTTATTAAGCTGGGTCATCGTCACTCTCCGGGTTATTGGCTGGGCAAGCGCGTCCTAGCGCCAGCGCTGGTCAGGTGGCACGCTGCTGGTTTTTACCAGCGCGGCGTTCAGCATGTCTTTTTGGTGGGTGCGCTCAAGCGCGCCGCTGTGGTCTTGGCCCATACAGAGCCAGCGGTTCACCAACCGCTCTACGAGCACGTCATCATCGACGTCGATCATTAGCGTCCAGTCGAACAGCGCGTGCAGTGAACGCCACGGATCTTGGTTCAATAGCAGATAATTGCCTTCCACAATCACAATGCGATGCGCGGGGGTAATTAACCGCCCACCGGCACGGGCAAGGTCCAGCGGCCGATCAAAGACCGGCACAGCCACTGGCTTATCCGCCCGACGGATGCGCATTAAATCGTGATGCAAGCCCTCCACATCGAAGGTGTGCGGCGCACCTTTCACAGGCAGCTGTTCATCGCCTAGAACGGCGTTATCGAAGTGGTAGCCATCCATCGGCACCACTGCCGCGTGCCCTGGGCGCAGTTGATTAATCGCTTCACAGAGCAGCGCGCTGCGGTAGGATTTTCCGGCCCCCGGCGGCCCCGCCAGGGCAACCATAAAGCGCGACTTGCCTTCGGCGGCATCCAGCAGTTGGTGGCTTAACGAAACAAGATCAGGGCTCATGGGCGTCTTAGCTCATCCAGTTGCCGCCATCGACGTTGAGCGTCTGGGCGACGACGTAATCGCTATCCTGGCTGGCAAGAAACACAGCGGCGCCGGTGTGATCTTCCGGCAGCCCCATGCGGCCATAGGGCACCGCCTCGCCCACCAATCGCTTTTTCTCGCCCAGCGGGCGGTTCTCAAAACGGGCAAACAGTGCATCGACCTCTTCCCACATCGGGGTATCCACCACACCGGGGGCAATGCCGTTGACGTTAATGCGGTGTTTGATCAAATCGAGCCCGCAGGACTGGGTCAGGCTAATCACGGCGGCTTTGCTGGCGCAGTAAACACTCACTAGCGGTTCGCCACGCCGGCCCGCCTGAGAGGCCATATTGATAATTTTGCCTCCCTGACCTTGAGCCACCATGGCGCGGGCCACGGCCTGCAGGGTGAAAAACATGCCTTTGGTGTTCACCGCAAACTGTTTGTCGAAGCTGGCCTGGGTCACTTCCAGCACCGGCGCCATATCGAACACCGCCGCGTTATTGACCAAAATATCAATGCCACCAAAGCGCTCGGTGACGCTCTCCACCATGGCATCGATAGAGCCTTGGTCGCACACGTTCAGCACCACGCCCATGACCCGCTCGGCGCTGGCATCCTGCTGCAGCGTGGTGAGTGCGTCTTCGATGGCCTTGGCATCGATATCGGCCACCACGACACTGGCCCCTTCGGCCAAATAGCGCTGGACAATGGCGAGTCCGATGCCACGGGCACCGCCAGTAATCACGGCACGTTTATTGAGCAGTTTCATTGTTATCTTGTCCTTGCAGATGTAATTGCCACTCGTCCACTAAGGCGCGGAGCCCGCGCATATGAGGCAAA
>NZ_JAMZBE010000209.1:0-4707 GCF_024158645.1 Halomonas sp. 707B3 | reverse complement strand
GTCTTGACCTGCTCAGGCCACTCGACGTTATCTAAATCCGCCAGCAGCTCATCGGCGTAGTCGGTAATCTTTAAGAACCACAGCGGTATCTCTTTACGCTCTACCGGCGCGCCGGAACGCCAGCCGCAGCCGTCGATGACCTGCTCGTTGGCCAGCACCGTCTGGTCCACCGGGTCCCAGTTCACCGTGGACATCTTCTTGTAGACCAGCCCTTTCTCCACCAGCTTGGTGAAGAACCACTGCTCCCAGCGGTAGTAGCTGGTGTCGCAGGTAGCGAATTCGCGGCTCCAGTCGTAGGCAAACCCTAGTGCCTTCAACTGGTTGCGCATGTAATCGATGTTTTGGTAGGTCCACTTGGCAGGCGGCACCTGATTTTGGATCGCGGCATTTTCCGCCGGCATCCCGAAAGCGTCCCAGCCCATGGGCTGCATGACATTTTTACCCTGCATGCGCTGGAAACGTGAGACAACGTCGCCGATAGTGTAATTACGCACGTGGCCCATGTGCAGCTTGCCGCTGGGGTAGGGGAACATGGATAGGCAGTAGAACTTTTCGCGGTTGGCGTCCTCTACGGCTTTAAAGCACTGGTGCTTGTCCCAGTACTGTTGAGCGTCACGTTCGATCTCGCGGGGGCTGTATTGTGCGTCCATCGGTGTTTTCAATGCCTTGGGATAATTCGCCCTTGTTCAGGGCGCAAAGTGAATAGTAGATGACGACTGTCAGATAAGTAGCGTCGATTGTATCCTATGCCGGTGTATCCTTGAACGGCTAACCGATGATAGGCAGCACCTGTGGCAACAAAAGGAGAGGACCCATGGAAAAACATAACGATCACCGCCTCCGCGAAGGCTACGAGCGCCTGTTGGAACGCATGCAAGGCGGCGCCAACGAGCTCACCTGGGACAATCTACAAAAGGATTTGGACGACGCCGTTGCCTTTGAGGCCGAGCTTGAGGAGTACACCAAAGACGAGCTGGCGCTGCTGCGCGCCTGGGTAGAGCGTGACTTAAAAGATATGCGTTACTACATGGCGGATACCGGCAAGCAGGTGGCGAGCTGGCTGGGGGTCGATATCGACCAGCTCTCACGCCGGGTGGCGGAATCACTGCTTTCCATTGCCGACCGCAGCGTGGTAGACCGCGAACGCTTTGAGGACGACCTAGAAGCCGCCCGCGCCGACTACTGCGAAGGCGAAATCGCCGCCCCGGGGTTAATGGCCTGCACCCACTGCGATGCCCAGGTAATGCTTAACGAAGTCTCGCGGTTGGAACCCTGCCACCAGTGCGGCCACCGCTACTTCTACCGCTTCCCCAATAAAATTGTCGAAACCTAATTTTTAACCTAGCCAAGCGCTCAAGCCTGCGATCGCCCCCAGCGAGAGCAGGCTCATTATCGCCGCGTAGGGCAGGTTATCTTTCATCATGCGATAACCGCTCACCCCATAACGCCCCTGCAAGGAAAGGTTAATACCGGAAAGCGGCCCAACGCTGGTGCCCACCGCCCAGGCGCTTAACGCCACAAAGGCGAATAGCGTTTGCTCGCCACCGCTTAAATCCAAAATAGACGCCAGCACGGAAACGCCAATAATTGGGTGCAGCCCCACCAGCGCGCTCAGCGTAATGGCAGCAAAGCTGGCCATGGCCTGCCACGTACCAAAGCGGGCAAACAGCGTCCACTCATCGCCCGCAGCGGCGGCCACCAGCGTCGAAAGCCCTAATGTTAATAACCCCGCTGCCAAAAACAGCGAAATCTCCCCACGCATGGCGGGAAGCCGGGTAACGGTGTGCTGGCGAATGCGCCGCAGGGTAAAACGCGGGCCTTCCCGCAGGTTGCTTAACAGCGCCACTCCCGGCAGTAAAAAGGTAATGATGCTGACTATAGTGAGCGACGGCGTGATCCAAAAGTGAAACAGCATCACCAATGCCGCCATGCCCGCAGGCATCAGCAGGCTGCGGGGCGAAAGCGAAAAGCCATCTACCTCGGTTAAATCAAACCGCCGCCGCAGCTCCAGCGTGGTTAATAGCCCTGAGAGCATAGCAATCGGAAAACCCACCACGGCAATCTGGGCATATTGCACCGAAGGCACCAAGGCAATTACCACCGCCATAGAAGCAAAGAAGGGCGACCAAAGGGCCGCGCTGCTTAGCCCACGGTTCAGCGCCAATAACTGCGGTGTGGTTAACGGCGCACGGCGAGCCAACCGGTCGCCCACCATAAACACCGTGGAAAGATTCAAAACCGTGCCAAGGAAATGCACCCCCAGCCAGGTACGCAGCACGCCATCCGCACCGGTTACCCGTTTACCCGGTGCACGTTTGTTGCCCTGGGTGCCAATCAGCGAAATAAAGCTCACGCCCACCAGCATAGTGGCTACAAACACGTTGCCTTGCAGCATGGCAGGCCAGTTTACCGCCGCGCCGTACACCGCTTGAGCCACCACCAGCATCACCACGCCAAGGGCAATCAACACCCCCGCTTGAATGCGCGAACGCTTGGGAATATCCCGCCACAGCAGCGCCACCGCCGCCCACAGCAAATAGCTCACCGCCTGCGCGGTCGGCACCGCCCCGGTAAAGCCCACTATCTGCGCCAAAAGCCCCAGCAGCACCAACACCTCCGCCAAGCGCTGCCGCGTCGTTGTCTCTTGCATCTCAATCCCTTACTGGTTGAGTTAGCAGGCTAATCGGGTTTGCAAGAGAAGGCTAGTAGCAAGAAGTGACGGGGTAAGTGAGATAACAGGTGTCATAGATGGCAGATGTGGGAGGTGACAGAGTTGAAAGATGGCAGATGTGAGAGGTGACAGATGACAGATGGAATAGACGTGAGAGATGGAAGGAGTTGGAGATGACAGGAGTGGGAGGGCGCTTCAGCGCGCGATGATAAAGCCACCAAGCCAACGATAACGCCACCGATCCCGTAGCGCGGCGTAACGAACGAAGTGAGGCACCCGCGAAGCACCGCAACGCGGTGCCATAGCGCCACGCAGGCCAATCAGGCACAGCAAAAAAATTCACCTAACGCGTGACCTAAGCTAAATTTGTTAATAGAGTGTGATTAAGCAGGCAAAAAAAGCGGGCACGATAATGGGGTATATGTAGCCTAGCCTAAGGCAGTGGGGTTTTAAATCAATGGATTAGGTGATTTTTTGGGGCTGTATAATATCAATGGCTGTGACGGCATAGTTATTGGGGTTATGTGGTGGGCTATATAATTAATGTTATATTTTTGGGGGCTTAGATGAACATTGAGGCATCGCTAAAGGACGCTATTGAAACAGGCGAGGTTCTTAAAGTCCGGTATCACGGGGGAAGCCAATCCGGTGCACTTCGTGAAATTGCACCAATTTCTGTTAATGGCGACAAGGTAAGAGCGCGATGTTACTCATCCGATGCTGTCAAAACTTTCGTTATAAGAAAAGTTGAGATTGTTGGCTTTGCTAAAAAAGGGGATGAATGGCAGAAAGGGAAAGAGCAGAAATCTGAATATGTGAACTTGTCTTGTGTTTTCGAAGAAAACGCCAATTTATTCGACAAGCTCGGATGGCATATAGAGTCTGAGCTATCTGGCGACCGACAATTTCTGAGTCTGCATGCTCGCTTCAAAAATGGAAATCTAAAAAAAGGTGCTGAGATTGAGTTGTCATACGAAAAGTACGCATATGAAATGGTCGTGGATTGGGTCTCGGACTCGGAATATATAGAGCCAGTGCCGGAGATAACCAGAGAAAGGAAACGCCCTTGGACTGCTCGAGCTAAAAAAGAAGCAACGAAAAGCTTCGGTTCGCTAGATAAGGCGGCAGTTCCATTCTTAGAATGGGCAGAAAAATACGCTCCTTCTAAAAATTGAGCCAAAATAAAACAAGGCAAAGCTCTCGGATGTCAAAAGTTCCGCTTCGCTTCACTTTTGTCGCCGATGTTTGCAGAGTTAGGGCGCTTTACTGGAGGCAACATGATCATTGCGGTTCTCTTTAACTCCGATGACCCCAAGTTTGGGGGGTACTACGGACCGCCAATTCGAGACAGGATTTTTGCAACGGGTGTCCTCCAGTCATCGAACCGCCACATGAAGGTAAAGTATGGTGATGTGCTTATCTACTCACGCGCGCGAACATACCAAGATTATGAGCGAATAGCTGAGGCAACCTACTTTGGAACTACTTGGTCGCGCGTAAAGGAGGAACGCATTCGAGGTTCGTACATGCGTGAAACAATCTGGGCATGGATCATTCAGAATGTTACTCACCAGATTGCAGAGGATCTTGACAATGCGCTTTCATCCGAGAGCTCCTACCTGGGCCTACATGCCGTTTACTATTCATACCCGCAGCATCTTGCGCTTTACAGAAACTCCATGCCGGAGTACTGCCGAATTATTGGCAATGTTTGCGTACTACCATACTCAATGGGTAATGAAGACGAAATAGACGAGTCTGAGGCAGAGCATCTACTTACCCTTGGATTCACGAAAGTAGATTGGGAAGATCGCGGGGCACACGGAACAATATTTGACGACTACGACACTCTTGAGCATTTTCAGCAAGTGCGTGACGTTCAGGCTATTTTTGCACGTGGCTTGCCTGAAGGAGACTATGAAGCTGAAGAACTCGTAATGAATCGCCCCAGGTTTCGTAGACACCTCCAGGCCTTATACTAAAGGTATCTAGGAGGAACCATGAGCCATCCCCGCTACACTGAAGAATTCAAAATC
>NZ_JAMZBE010000208.1:0-4719 GCF_024158645.1 Halomonas sp. 707B3 | reverse complement strand
GCGCTTTCCGCCCGCTAAGCGCTGCTGTTCACGCTTCACCCTGGCGGCGGCAATCGCGCCAGGGTGAGTGCCTGCCTCCATTAACTCATCCCAACAGGTGGTGTAGCGTCTTGAGCGGTGCTCACAGCGCAGCTGCCAAGGCGCGTCGGCGTCAGTCATCCCAAAGCGCAGCGTGCCTTGCCCCATCTTCTGATTAATCTCGTCTACCGCCTTCATCAAGTGAGGGTGCGCCTTGGTGGTTGGCTGTAGCAGAGAGAGCTGATACTGCTGTGCATCCACCAAGTCCAGCAGCATCACGCCTGCCTTCATAAACTGAAAGCCAGGGCGATACATCTGGTCGAGCCCTTCGCGAACGGCTTCCAGAATGACGCGAGTATCGTCGGTGGGCGCTTCAAGCGGAATCATCGCGCTAGGCGACAGCTGGGGCTGGTCCTTGCGGTGGCGGTTGGTGTTTAAAAACAGTAGGACGGCGCGGGCAAGGCTGCCTTGCTGGCGCAGTTTTTCGGCACTGCGCTGGGCGTGGCGGCGCAGCGCCGCGTGAAGCTCCTCTTTCACGCCGGTGGTTTTACCAAACGAGCGTGAGGTCATGATGCGTTGGCGAGGCTGCTCAACGGCATTCAACTCTAGGCAGGGCGTACCGCGCAGCTCTAAGGCGGTGCGGGCTAGAACCACCGAGAAGCGTTTGCGTAGCCGTTTGGGGTCGTGCTCCCGCAAATCCCAGGCGGTGCGAATGCCGCTGACCGCTAATCGTTCGGCAAGGCGCCTGCCCACTCCCCACACATCGCTTACCGGCAGCTGTTTCAGCACTGCCTGGGTGGTAGCGCTTTCACCGTGGAGTAAACACACTCCTGCGTAGTGAGGCTGTTTTTTGGCTAGGTGATTGGCGAGCTTCGCCAGCGTATGCGTAGGGGCCAGCCCGATACACACCGGAAGCCCCAAATAGCGACGAATGCGGCGGCGCAGTGCTGTGCCCAGCGCTTGGCACTGGGTATCACTGAGACCATCCAGATAAATAAACATCTCATCAATCGAGTAGGGGGCCACTTCGGGGCACGCATCGCGCAGCAGCTGGGCAAGCCTCGCTGACATATCGCCGTACAGCTCGTAGTTAGAAGAGAGCAGGTGGATTACCCCGCGGCGGCGTAGCCCCTCTAACTGGTATGCGGGCGTGCCCATGGCGATCTCCATGGCTTTCATCTCTGCTGAACGGGCAATCACGCAGCCGTCGTTATTCGACATCACGCCAACGGGTTTGCCTTCCAACGCCGGATTGAACACCCGCTCACAGGAGACGTAAAAATTATTGGCATCCACCAGCCCGATCACGGCAGATACTCGTGAATCACCGCGCGCACCACGCCCCATAGCTGGCAGTCGGTACCTTCCAGGGGCAGCGGCGGATAGTGGGGATGGGCCGAGCAGAGGTGCGGCGTGCCGCGATGCAGCGCATAGCGTTTGATTAGCACTTCTTCATCCAGCATGGCGACCAAAATATGCCCTAGGCGCGGCGTGACGCTGCGGTCGACGACCAGTAAATCACCGTCAAAGATGCCCCAACCCTCCATGCTGTCCCCTGTCGCGGTGAGGTAAAACGTTTGGGTAGGGTGCTTGATCAGCCGCGCATTGAGGTCGAGAGTGCGCGGCTCGTAATCTTGGGCAGGAGAGGGAAAGCCGCTAAAGCCTGCACGGCCTGTGAGCAGAGGAAAAGGCAGCGGCTGAGAAGTTAACGGCAAGGCTGTCGCAACCACGGTTGTTGCAAGATGGATGGGTTGAGACGGCATCGTCGGCATCCTCATGAATAAATAGTGTGTTTATGTACAGTATATTTAAACAGTATTTATTCATGGGGGAGAAATTGCAAGCGCTGCCCTCAGCGGGCTAACCATAGCCCCACGACTAGGGCGCTCACGACAGTAATAAAGAACACAAGGTTGCGGGCGCGGGTATCGCGGCGAGGTTTCATGGCAATCTCTCCAATCAGAATAAGAAAAGCGTTGTGGCCCATGGCCGCGTAAAAGCAGCACAAGCGCTGCGCTGAGCATGGTAACGTTTGCGCCTAAGAGCGTCATCTGACGCGCCGGATTTTCGCTGTGAGATACCCATTTATGAATGACTCTTCCCGAGCGGGCACGACCCCTCAGCCGCTTTCCTTGTCTGATGGGCGGCTAGCGGCGCTGAGCTGGGGGCGTAGTGACGCGCCCACATGGCTAGCGCTGCATGGCTGGCTGGATAACGCCGCCAGCTTTTCACGCTTAGCCCCGCAGTTGGTGAACGCGCTGGATATTCGCATCGTGGCGATCGATTTTCGTGGCCACGGGCTCTCAGCCCATGCCCCTGCTGGCAACGACTACGCGCTATGGGATTACACCCATGATGTGCTGGATGCCATGGAGGCGCTAGGCCTTGAGCAGACCACGCTGCTGGCGCACTCGATGGGGGCAGCGGTTTCCTGCCTGCTGGCCGCAGCGCTGCCTGAAAAAGTAGCCCGCTTAATTTTGATAGATGGTTTAGGCGCGTTGAATACACCCGCTGAAGAGACGGCAAGCCAGCTACGCAAAGGCATTATCGCCCACCGGCGGCCGCCTTCCCGCGCGCCCCGCTACCTAGATATTGAGAGTGCCGTGGCGGCCCGCGTCGCAGGTGGTGTCACGCCGCTGGATAGCCTCACTGCTACACCGTTAGTGGAGCGTAATACCCAGGCCACCGCCGATGGCAAAGTACAAATGCGTACCGATAGCCGCCTGCTCAAGCCCTCGCTGGTGCGCTTTACACCGCAGCAGGTGCTGGCCGTTTTGGCTGAGATCCAAGCCCCCGTGCTATTAATAGAAGGAGAGCAAGGGATTTTGGGCGAGCGCGCCTGGGCAGCCCAGGCAAGGCAGGCGGTGCCGCGACTCACCCGGCACGTGCTGGCAGGTGGCCACCATCTGCATTTGGAACCACAGGCCGTTGAGCGTGTGGCCGAGGTGATTTGCTTAGAAGGATGCACGACCAGTTAACGTTGCATCAAAAGAAAAGCGCGTGCGTATGAGACGCCATGCCACAAAGGAGGGGCAGAACGTGGTCAGCCAATTAACGGGGAGGACGCTGGGCGGTGGCAATAAAGTAGCGCTGGTGCTCGGTAGCGGCGGTGCTAGGGGCTATGCGCATATTGGCGTGATTGAAGCGCTGGAGGCGCGTGGTTTCGAGATTATTTCGATTGCCGGATGCTCCATGGGGGCGCTGATCGGCGGCATTTACGCCTCGGGCAAGCTGCCGGAGTACCGGGAGTGGGTGTGTAACCTTGATTACTTGGACGTGCTCAAGCTGGTCGATGTGACCTGGAGCCCCATGGGGGCGATGCGTGCCAACAAAGTGATGAGCAAGCTGGAGGAGCTAGTGGGCGACCGGCTGATTGAAGACCTGCCCATTCCAGTGACCACCGTGGCCACCGACCTCGTGCGCCAGCGGGAAGTATGGTTTCAAAACGGCCCGCTGCTACGCGCCATTCGCGCCTCGATTGCGGTGCCAGGGGTGATTACCCCCGTGCACATTGGCGAACAGGTACTGGTGGATGGCGGGTTACTCAACCCGCTGCCAATGATGCCAGTGTTGGCTGCCCATGAGGCGGATTTCGTGGTGGCGGTGAACGTCACCGCTCACAGCCCGCAGCCGGTCACGCTAGAGGAGCTGCTGCCACAAGAAGAGAGTAGCGACAGCCGCACCGCCCTGGAGCGGGACCGCGACGCCAATATTGGCGGCTGGATGGAGGAGGTGCGCGCGACCACGCGGCGGCTATGGGGTGGCCTAGGCGGCAGCAGTGAAGAGAGCGACGACGATGAAACAGTAGACCTGCGCGGCAAGCGCGAGTGGGGCAAGCTGGATATGATTCTGGAATCGTTTGATATTACCCAGGCAGCGCTGGCGAAATATAAGGTAGCCGGCTACCCACCGGATGTGCTGATCGAAATTCCTAAAACGGTATGCAGCACCTACGAGTTTCACCGGGCGAAGGAGCTCATCCGCTTAGGCCGCCATTTGGCCGATGAAGCCTTGGAGCGGCGCATGCCTAGCATTGCCTCTGACGCTACTAAATAAACAACATGAATTACTGGCCGCGTTTGCGCAGCAGAATATACACCGCCCCGGTGCCGCCATCGATATCAGTGGCGGAGCAGAACGCCAGCACGCCGGGCCACTCGCGCAGCCACGCGTTGGTGTGGCTTTTCAATACCGGGAAATCAGACGTGGTGCCCCACGCCTTGCCATGTACCACCAGCACGCAGCGCAGCCCCTGGCCGGCGGCATCGCGCAGGAAGCTCTCTAGTTCCAGCCGCGCTTCTTCCAGGGTATAGCCGTGCAGATCCAACCCCGCCTGCCACACCGTTTGGCCACGCTTGAGCTGGCTAAACGTGCGCCAGGGCAGATCGGGCACGCTGAACTCCAGGTACTCTGACGGCCGCACGGCTTCTACACGGCCATCGGAGGTGCGCCCGCTGGTTTGCAGTGTATTGCTCTCTACCGCCGCTCGGCGGCGCGCTTCGCTGGCGTCTGACTGGCGTTTGGGCTTACCGGGGTCGGCTTGGTTCGTGGCAATACGGCGTACGCCTGCCGCCTGCAGCGCTTGGCGAAAGGCACTGATATCGTCATCGTTGGGCAGGTGTCGCGTCATGGTCGGCTCGAATCAACTAAGTAGTGGTGAAAAAGGGGCGGTGGATAGAAAATGCTAAGGCGAGACAGTAT
>NZ_JAMZBE010000207.1:0-4739 GCF_024158645.1 Halomonas sp. 707B3 | reverse complement strand
GGGCTGCCTAGGGCCTCCCTTTCGGCCAGCAGTTTGCGCACCTGCCCGTGGAGCTGGTCCGGCGACTTCCAGTAACCGGTAATGCTGCCCAGCGCCTCGGCGTCCAGCGGGTAGTAGAAGGTGCGCCAGTAGTCGCGCACTACCTCTTGCTCCAGCTCTTGCTGGTCGTTTTCCAAATTGAGCGAGAACAGGCTGCCGCTATCGAAGGCGTGCTCGCGCAGCATGCGGTAGCACCAGCTATGGATGGTAGAAACGGCGGCTTCGTCCATCCACTCGGCGGCCAGCTCTAAGCGGCGGGCGCAGGCGGGCCACGTGGCCTCGGGGTATTGGCTGCGCAGCGCTAGAAGCAGTGAGTCTTCACCCTGATGACGAAACACCGCCGCCGCTTCCACCAGCCGGTGGCGGATACGTTCACGCAGCTCTTGGGTGGCGGCGTTGGTAAACGTGACCACCAGAATTTCCGGCGGGGTGAGCGGGCGTACGAAGGCGGTGTTGTCTTCACTGTGTTGCCCGCCCAGCACCAAGCGTACATACAGCAGCGCAATGGTGAAGGTTTTCCCCGTGCCCGCGCTGGCTTCAATCAAACGGCTGCCGTGAAGCGGTAGCGTCAGCGGGTTCAGCGGGGTGGGCTGGCTCATTCTCATTCTCCGAACATCACGGCAGGCGGAAAGCAAAGCGCCTTTGGCGGGTAGCCAAAGGCACCGGCACTATATCGCGTTGCCAAGAGCTGGGCAAAAGAGCAAAGCAGCGTTAGAGGCTGGTTTGAAAGACGGTGTCGAATTCGTTGTAAACAGGTAGGCGCGCTCGGCTTCCATGGGCGTAAGCCATAGTAAACAGGGGTTAGGCTGTGAGGTATCGTCGCCAACTGGTAATCTAGCGGGCTAGCCGCTCTTGGCGATCTGTTGATGCTGGTGAAGGGATCTCATGCTGACCTCGCTTCTGGATAACGATTTTTACAAGATCACGATGCAGAATGCCGTGATTAAACGCTTCCCCTATGCCCATGCCCGCTACGCGTTTATCAATCGCGGCGAGCATGCGTTTCCTGAGGGCTTTGGTGAGGCGCTGCGCGGTGAAGTGGATCGCATGGCGACGCTGCGCTTGTCCGATGAAGAGAAGCGCTACCTGCAAACCACCTGCCCTTACCTAGACCCCACCTATCTCGATTTTCTGGCGGGCTTTCGTTACGACCCCAGCGAAGTGACGATCGAGCAGCAGGGCAGCGAGCTCTCGGTGGTGATGGAAGGCCCCTGGTACCGCACCATTTTGTGGGAAGTGCCGCTGATGGCGCTGATTAGCGAGCTTTGGTACCAACTGCGCGGCGTGAGCGTGTCGGAAGATGACGAAGCGCTCATCGAGCAGCGCACGCGAGAGAAAATCGAACTGTACCGCCAGCACGGGCTGAAGATTGCCGAGTTCGGCACCCGTCGGCGTTTCTCGTTTGCGGTGCACGACCGAGTCGTCAAAGCGCTGCGCCACTACGGCGGCGAGGCGTTTAGCGGCACCAGCAACGTGCTGCTGGCCATGCGCCACGGGGTGAAGCCCATCGGCACCCACGCCCATGAGTGGTTTATGTTCCACGGCGCTCGCTTTGGTTTCAAAATGGCCAACAGTTTGGCGCTGGAGCACTGGGTGGACGTGTACCGGGGGGATTTGGGTATCGCGCTGACCGATACCTTTACTACCCGCGCCTTTTTCGAGAGCTTCGATAAGAAGTTCGCCAAGCTCTTCGACGGCGTGCGCCACGATAGCGGCGACCCGATTGAATTTGCCGATGCCACCATTGCCCACTACCAGCGCCTGGGCATTAACCCGCTGAGCAAAACCATCATCTTCTCCGATGCCCTCACGCCTGAAAAAGTGGAGCGCATCCGCGCCTTCTGCCAAGGACGGATTGGCATGGCCTTTGGCATTGGCACCAACTTCACCAACGATATTGGCGTAGCGCCCATGAACATGGTGATCAAAATGGTTGAGGCCCGCCCCGAAGGGCAGGGCTGGCTGCCAGTGGTGAAGCTGTCCGATGTGCCCACTAAGAATACCGGCGACCCGGAGATGATTGCGTTGGCCAAGCGCATTTTATCGCTGGGTGGAAAGGGGGATGAAAGCCCGCTGATCTGACGCTGCAGGCATCAGCCGCATGCTAAACTGCTTTTCATATCGCTGTTTTTTGTTCTGGAGGCCGCCGTGCAGGATGTCCATCGCCGTAAGCTACCCATCGGGATTCAGACGTTCTCGGATATCCGTGAGGGCGACTATTACTACGTCGATAAAACCCCGCATATCGAGCGCTTGGTTAACCAGAACAAATACTACTTTCTCTCGCGGCCGCGCCGCTTTGGTAAAAGCCTGTTGCTGGATACGCTGCGCTGCTTGTTCGAGGGCCGCCAGGCGCTGTTTGAAGGGCTCTATATTCACGATCAGTGGGACTGGCAACAGCGTTACCCGGTCATTCGTATCAGCTTTGCCGATGGCGTCATGCAGAGCCGTGAAGGGCTGGATGAACGTATCCGTGAGCAGCTTCGGGTTCAGCGTGAGCGGCTGGGCATTACTCAATACCATGAAGCCGATATTCCCGGCGAGTTTTCCGCCCTTATTCGCATTGCCCACCAGCAATACGGCCAACGGGTGGTTGTGCTGATCGATGAGTACGATAAGCCGATTCTGGATAATATTTTGGTGCCCGAACGCGCTCGGGAACTGCGCGAGGGGTTGAAGAACCTGTATAGCGTGCTGAAAGATGCCGACCCTCATTTGCACTTTGTGCTGCTCACAGGCGTATCAAAGTTCAGCAAGGTCAGCCTATTTTCGGGCTTGAACAATCTCAACGATATCACCTTAGACGCTCCTTTCAGCACGATTTGCGGCTATACCGACGAAGACATCGACAAGGTGTTCGCGCCTGAGCTACCCGGTTTGGATCGTGAGGCCATTCGTCAGTGGTACAACGGCTACCGGTGGGGTGGGCGCGAGGTGGTGTCTGTCTACAATCCCTTTGATGTGCTGCTACTGTTTCAAAAGCGCGAGTTTGCGCCGTACTGGTTTGAGTCTGCCACGCCGACGTTTCTGGTTGATATTCTCAAACAGCGGGGGGTATTTACGCCTTCGTTAGATCACTGGGAAACCGAGTATGAACTGCTCAGCCAGTTCGATGTGGATCAGATCAGTACCGAAGGTCTGCTGTTTCAAACCGGCTACCTGACCATCCAGCAGGTAGAGGAGCCGCTGCTGGGATACCGCCAGTACACGCTGGGCTTTCCTAACCGTGAAGTCGAAACCAGTCTCAACCACGCCTTGTTGCCATCGCTGGGGGTCGAAAATGCCCCGCGTGAACGCAGAACACTGTTTCGCCATTTAAGTCAGCATGATCTTGTCGGGCTAGAAGCGCACCTAAAGGCGCTTTATGCCGGACTCCCTCACGACTGGTATCGCAACAACCCGATTGCTCGCTACGAAGGCCATTACGCCAGCGTGTTCTACAGCCACTTTGCGGCCCTGGGCCTGGATGTGACGGTGGAAGATGCCAGCCACCACGGCAAGGTGGATATGAGCGTGGATTTTGGTGGGCATATCTACCTGTTCGAGTTCAAAGTGGTGGAGCAACTGCCGGAAGGTCAGGCGCTGGCGCAAATCAAACACAAAGGGTATGCGGACAAGTACCGCGCCTCTGGCAAGCCCATACACCTGATCGGCGTCGAGTTCTCCAGTGCCAAACGCCAGATTGTGGCGTTCGATGTGGAAACGCTCGACGCTATGTAACACCCACGCTGGTTTACCCTTTGACCGCCTGGTGAAGCGGCGCGTAGAGCGCTTCTGTGAGCGTGGCAAAGGTGTGCCCGTTGGCTTGCTCGAAGAACAACCGCTCGAAGCGGGGCCACTGGTGGCTTAAATACGCGCTTTGGGCCACTTCACCGGTTTGGTAGCGGCCGCCTTCATAGGCGGTTTCGGCGGCGGCGTAGGCGTCGCTTTCTCGGCCTTTTTCTTGCGCCATATCTGGCGTGCCTTGCTTACTTAGCCAAGCAAACGCGGCTTGCGGTGCGAGCGGTAGCGGGGTTTCTAGGCCCGCTTGCCACGCGGCTAGCTGGGTTTCCAAGTGCTGGCGGGCGGTCTCGGCATCCACCGGCGCTAACGTGACATGACCCGCTTTGGAGAGTAGTTGCGTCGTCATCGGGCCATCCAGGTTGCCCGCTAGGTGCGCGACCCAGGGGCGCAGCAGGTGGCTCCAGCGGTACTGGCCGCGCCCGCTGCCTTGGCTAATCAGGCTGCTACTCAGCAGCAGCAGGCGGCAGCGGTGGCCTGCTTCATCCTGACGCAGTTCGCCCAGGGGCTCTTCCAATGTGAGGCCGTGGGCTTCGAAGTGAATCATGGTGTCGGGCAGGGTATGCGGCCACGCGTCTAACGCGTCTTCGTAGGCGTTGAAAAGCGCCTCCATGGGTTCGGCGAGTGCTGCGCGCATGCGTTCGCCGAACGCGCCCATGGCTAGCACGCCTTGGCCTTGAAAGCGCTCCAATGCTTCGTGCAATGCTTCCATACGCGGCTGGCCGTTATCCACCGCGTGGCGCTGGACGGCAATTAGCTGATCTTGGAGCTGCCAGTTTTGCAGGCCATCCAGGGCGAAGGGCTCGGCGTCCAGCTCGGCGATGGCTTCCTGCTCGAAATAGACCCCCAAGCGAGTATTAAAGAAGCTGCGCACCGGCTCGCGCAGAAAGCTGCCTAGCTGCCCAAGCGAGAGGCTGGTG
>NZ_JAMZBE010000206.1:0-4942 GCF_024158645.1 Halomonas sp. 707B3 | reverse complement strand
ATGATTTTTTCTTCATTGATGTTGTCGATCTTGCCATGGTTCACCTCATCGTAACGTATGACGTTCTTGAGGTGTCCACCGTTACTGGGCAGGATCATTGCTACTGCTGGGCCTTCAGCCTGGGGTGAGTATGTTGGAGACGAACCTTGACCTGACGTACACCATTATTTGGTCGTTAGCTTTGGCGAATATCTTAGGCGCTGCGCTCTGTTTAGGTTTAGCGCGCCCGGTGGCTAGCTTAACGCGAGTGCCGTTCGTGATTTTAGCGCCGCTGATTACCATCTTGATTCTCTTTGCGGCCTACCAAGCAACGCGCTCGCTGGGGGATCTCTTTGCACTCGGTATCATTGGCGCGATTGGTGTGCTGTTCAAGCAGGCGAATTGGTCTCGTCCTGCCTTCTTGATTGGTTTTGTGCTCGCGCCCGGTGCCGAAGCGTACTTCTATCAAGCTGCCCAGTTTCAGGGGGCTGAGGCCTTTATGCGGCCTGGCGTGCTGATCATTGGTGCTCTGATTGCGGCATCACTGCTACTCCCGCCTCTACGCAGCTACTTGAAAAAGCGCCGCCAAGCAAATGAACCCATGACCCATGAGCTTCAGGAGGAAGTGGCTCCGCTGGCACTGGGCGTGATCGATGTCGTGTTGCTGGTTAGCCTATTAGCAGTGGCGGGGTACACGTGGTGGGCCTTTGCGGATCTTTCCATGCTGGGTGGCATTATGCCTAGGCTGGCGATTGCCATTATTGTCGCGGCGTGCGTGATGGAAATTATCAGAACGGTCATCAAGCCGATGAAGTGGCAAACGCAGACATTGAGTCAGCAGTTGATTTGGGTCGCCGGTTTCTTCGCATTAATAGGCAGTGTGATGGTGCTGGGCTTCCTATTTGCCGCTGCGGTATTTTGCCTAGGGTTCTTACTGGTGGTGGCACGGATGAAACCAGTAGCTGCCGTGGGGCTGGCGGCGGGCGTCACGCTATTTCTGATGGGGATGGCCAACCTGCTAACGCTGACCTATCCGACAGGAATGTTGGCGGGACTGTAAAACGGCGCGAGCTAAAGACGAACTCACAAAAAGCCACCTATGTGGCTTTTTGTGTTTAAGTGATAGCAACAAAACAAGAAGCGTTATTGCTTGACGCGCTGTGCCATCAGCGTGATCTCCACGGTACTGCCACCGCAAATGTGGGGTGATTCAGTACAAGTTCGCGCTGGGTAGCGCCCTGGCTCAAAAAATTCGGCGTAGATGCTGTCTAGAGCATTGATCTGTTTTAGGTCAGTTAGGTGAACATCCACGCGAACCACGTCCGCAAGGCTGCTACCTTCTTGCACCAACATACGTTCCAGCTCGCGCATCACTAAGCGGGTTTCTTCTTTGACATCGCCACGGGAGGCGCTGCCGTTGGAAAGGTCGGCGACTGTCAGGCCAGAAATAAAAATATAGTGATCGTCAACTACCATGTGACTACCCGGAAAACTGGGTTTTGGCAGGGTAGGGTCGTTGATGAACTGTGTCATGTGCTCTCCTTGGCATTAAGGCTCAAATAAAGCGGCCTAATTGCTTCTGACTCGTTACTTTTGTAGTCGTTCAATAATGAGTAACAGTTAAAAATCCAATGGTTTGCGCAAATACTCCGCTAAAAAATCAATGAGCAACCGCACTCGAATCGGCGTGTATTGGCTGTAAGGATAAACCGCATAAATATCAGCGTTAGGTAAAGCGTAGTCAGGCAGTAAGCGAATCAGCTTGCCGCTTTTCAAATGTTTCACAACATCCCACTCTGCCCGAACCGTCACGCCCATCCCTTGCAGTGTCCAGTGTAAAACGGTTTCACCATCGTTAGCGCTTAGCGAACCAGCCACTTTGACGTGGTGATGCTCGTTCTCTTTAATAAACGTCCAGTTGCCATAGGTGTCATCGTTTTGACGTAAAAATAAACAGTTATGTTGAGCAAGCTCACGTGGATGTTCAGGGGTGCCCGCTTTTTTTAAATAGCGAGGAGCCGCACATAGCCACCGTTGGTGGGTGACCAATTTACGGGCGTGCAGCGTGGAGTCAGGTAAGTTGCCAAAACGGATGCACACATCAAATGAGCGCTCAATGAGATTTACCGGGTGATCCGTTAAATAGAGCTGGCAGTCAATTTGTGGATAGTCACGCACAAACTGTGAGATGGCATCTGCCATATACTTTCGTCCAAATCCAAACGGTGCATTAATCCGTATGGTCCCTTCTGCGCCAGTGCTCTGCTGGCGGATCGCACGTCGCATCGTCTCCATTTCACGGCTAATTTTCTGTGCATATTCAAGATATAGCTGCCCGCTGCTAGTGAGGCTCATAGCTCTTGTAGATCGAATAACTAGCTGACAACCCATGTTTTTTTCAATTTGAGCTAGTCGTTTGCTAGCCGCCGCCGAAGAAATATCCAGCGCTTTCGCAGCGTTTGAAATACTGCCTTCCGCGCAAAGTAAAATAAAAAAATCGAGTTCAGATACGCTGCTCATTATTAACTCTTAGGTTATATCTAAATTAACTCTGAGTTTATTGCCGAATTCTTATGATGTCACCTAGGATGCGTTCAGTCCCTAGCAATAAGCCCTTAACAAGCAGGAGCATCCAATGCGTACACATAACGTGGCAGTCATCCCTGGTGATGGTATCGGTACAGAAGTGATTGGCGCTGGTAAAAAAGTGCTTGAAGCGTTGGCGAAGAAAAGCGGTGACTTCGCCTTTAATTTCGAAGAGTTTGACTGGAGTTCCCAGCGCTATCTGGATCAAGGCCAGTATATTCCCGAGGGCGGCCTAGAAAAATTAGCGACGTTTGATGCCATTTACTTTGGTGCAGTGGGCAGCCAGCAAGTACCCGACCATATTTCACTTTGGGAGCTGCGGTTAGCTATTTGTCAGGGTTTTGACCAATACGCCAATGTTCGTCCTGCGCGTGTATTACCGGGAGTCAACAGCCGGTTACAGCATGCTGACAAGATTGACTGGGTGATTATTCGTGAAAACAGCGAGGGTGAGTACTCAGGTAATGGTGGTCGCGTTCACCGTGGGCTACCGGATGAAGTAGCGACAGAAGTGTCGATTTTCTCTCGCAAAGGTATTGAGCGTATCCACCGTTTTGCCTTCGAGATGGCCCAAAGTCGGCCCCGTAAACAGCTTACTCTGGTTACTAAATCTAATGCTCAACGCCACGGTATGGTGCTGTGGGATGAGGTTTTCTTTGAAGTCGCTAAAGAGTATCCCGATGTTTCTATTGACCGCGAGTTGGTAGATGCGGTGACCACGCGCATGGTGTTGAAGCCCGACACGCTAGACGTGGTGGTGGCGACTAATTTGCACGCCGATATTCTTTCTGATTTAGCCGCTGCACTTTCAGGCAGTCTGGGGATTGCGCCCACTGCAAACCTTAATCCAGAACGTCAGTTCCCCTCGATGTTTGAGCCCATCCACGGTTCTGCCTTTGACATTGCGGGGCAGGGCATAGCTAACCCTGTAGGTTCTTTCTGGACCGCTGTCATGATGCTGGAGCATCTGGGCGAACAGTTAGCCGCTGAGCGTCTTATGGCAGCCATTGAGCGTCTAACGGCTTCAGGATTACAGACCAAGGATCTTGGAGGTACGGCTACTACCCACGATGTCACTCTCGCTATTTGTTCTGATATTGAAAGCCAGGCGTAAGCAATCGTAATGAACATCTTGATAGCGCCAGATAGCTATAAAGGATCGCTTAGCGCGACTGAAGCCGCTGCAGCCATGGCGCGTGGTTTCAAGCGCGGCTGCCCTGATGCTCAGATTACTCAATGCCCGCTTGCTGATGGCGGAGAAGGGACATTGGATGTTCTGTTAGTCAGCGGTCATGCCACGCGGCAAACGCTTTCTGTAATTGATGCATATGGTCGTGAGCATCAGGCGGCTTGGGGGTGGGATGAGCAGAATGCGACGGCATTTATTGAACTGGCGCAGGCAAGTGGGTTATGCGCTGATATGGCGAGCAAGCCAGGTGCTGTGGAGTGTGCTAGCACCTTTGGCGTTGGCCAGCTTATCCGCGCAACGCTGGATAAACAGGTCCAGCATATTGTGCTGACGTTAGGAGGAAGCGCTACCAACGACGCCGGTGCAGGCATGTTGACGGCCCTAGGCGCACAGCTTCTGGATGCAGAGGGCCACTGCCTACCTTTGGGAGCCGCCGCACTTGAAAGGGTTCAGCGCGTGGCGCTGGATGCGCTAGACCCCAGGCTTGCCAGCGTGTCATTTACTGCGGCTGTGGATGTTAGTAACCCTTTGCTCGGTCAAGACGGGGCCACCGCAATCTTTGGGCCACAAAAAAGGAGTCGCGGCAGGCTCGGTCACAAGGTTGGATCTCGCATTAGCGAACTTTGCACGGTGTCTTTGTCTGGCGCTGGATAAACCATTGGTCGATTTTCCTGGTGCGGGCGCGGCCGGGGGAATGGGCTTTGTCGCCCAGGTTGCGCTGAATGCTGAGCTAACGCCCGGTATCGAGCTTGTGATGAAGCACAGCCAATTTGCTCTCCTTTTAAACGAGTGCGATTGGGTGGTGACGGGAGAAGGGCAGTTAGACGGGCAGAGCCTTGCAGGGAAAACGCCTATCGGCGTCTCTAAAGCAGCGGCTATTCAGGGCGTGCCCGTTGTGGTGCTGGCAGGCGGTTTGGGTACTGGCTGGCAGAACGCCTATCAAATGGGTGTCACCGCTGCGTTTTCACTGGTAGACGGCCCTGTCTTACTTGCCGATGCCATCGCCCAGAGCGCCAAGCTGATTGAAGATCGCTGTGAATCGTTGGCGCGCTTAATGAAGGTGAATCACTTAAGCAACCTACCCAAGGAGTGAATCGCCCCGGATATTCTAGACACCCGTTAGGCTCTTAAAGTAACGCCTTTCATACTCAACCGGTGACAAGTTATCACTTGTGCTGTGTCGGCGCT
>NZ_JAMZBE010000205.1:0-5009 GCF_024158645.1 Halomonas sp. 707B3 | reverse complement strand
GTGTCACTACTGCCCACCCAGGTGGGCAGTAGGCTCGCGGAATCAACCGCTATCTCCTCTGGCTATCAACGCCGAAGCCACGCATCATGGCAGCCTCTTTTTTGCTTACCTTGATGTTGCTAACGCCATGATGCCGTCCTCTTCCTCTCCTTCCTCCTCTCCCTTCAGCGGCTTCTTTAGCGTGTTTCGCTATAGCCGCCGTGCGCTGGCACTGGTATGGGAAACCTCCCGCTGGATGATGCTGGGCTTGGCGCTTTGCACGCTAGTGGCTGGCGTGCTGCCTGCGGTGGCGGCTTATGTGGGCCAGTTGATTGTCGATGGCGTGCTGGCGGCCATGGAAAGCTATGAGGCAGCGAGCAACCCTGACTTATGGGCAACGCTCACTCCAGTGCTGGGGTTAGTGGCGTTGGAAGGCGGCATCATTGCCCTGATGGCGTTAGCCCAGCGTGGCCTCTCGGCCCAGCAGTCGCTGTTAAGAGCGCTGCTCGGGCAGAAAGTGAACGTGATGATTTTGGAAAAAGCGGGCACGCTGTCGCTGAGCCAATTCGAGGATTCGGAGCTTTATGACCAGCTCACCCGTGCTAGACGAGAAGCCTCAACCCGCCCACTGGCGCTGGTCAATAAAACCTTTGGGCTGCTGCAAAATGCCATTTCCCTTGGCAGTTTTGCCTTCCTACTGGTGCAGTTTTCTCCCTGGGCGCTGCTGATATTGGTGGTGGGAGCCCTGCCGGTATTTCTTTCGGAAGCGAAATTCTCCGGCGATGCCTTCCGGCTATTTCGTTGGCGCTCGCCGCAAACACGCATGCAGATGTACCTGGAAACCGTACTGGCTCGTGAAGACAGCATTAAAGAGGTCAAACTGTTTGGTTTAGAGCAGCGCTTTCTTCAGCGCTACCGGGCTATTTTCCACCAGCTATTTTCCGAAGACCGCCGCCTGACCCTACGCCGAGAGAGCTGGGGGTTTATTCTAGGGCTACTGGGCACGCTCACTTTCTATGCTGCCTATGGCTGGGTCGTGGTGGAAACCGTGGCAGGAGCACTTACGCTAGGCCAAATGACCATGTACTTAATGGTCTTCAAACAGGGCCAAAGTGCGCTATCCGCCAGTCTTACCGCTGTGAGCGGTATGTATGAAGATAATCTCTACCTTTCCAATTTATACGAATACCTGGAACAGCCCACCGAAGCCGACGCTGGTCATTTAACCCAAGGCCCGGTGCCCAACGACGGGCTGCGCTTTGAGCAGGTGAGCTTTGCTTACCCCGGCGGCCAAGAGGTGCTGCACGATATTTCGCTACACATTGTGCCCGGCAGCAGTTTAGCGCTTGTGGGTGAAAACGGCTCGGGTAAAACCACGCTGATCAAACTCTTAACGCGGCTCTACCGACCCACCCAAGGCCGCATTTTGCTGGATGGCAGTGACCTTAACGATTGGGATACTCAAGCATTAAGAGCACGCGTGGGCGTTATCTTCCAAGACTTTGTACGCTACCAGCTCACCGTAGGTGAAAATCTTGGAGTGGGCGATACCACGGCCTTCGATGATCAGCAGCGTTGGAAGCAAGCGGCAAAAGACGGGCTGGCCGATAGCTTTATCAAGCGTATGCCCGAAGGCTACCAAACCCAGCTAGGGCGCTGGTTTAAAAATGGCCAGGAGCTCTCCGGCGGCCAGTGGCAGAAAGTGGCGCTTTCTCGTGCCTACATGCGTAAAGATGCCGATATCTTAGTGCTCGATGAGCCTACCGCTGCCATGGATGCCGCCGCCGAGGCGGATGTCTTTGCTCGCTTTCGTGATCACAGCCGCGACAAGATGACGATTCTGATCTCCCACCGTTTCTCGACCGTCCGCAGCGCCGACCAAATCATCGTCATCGACCAAGGGCGCATCATCGAACGCGGCACCCATGAAACGCTGCTTGAAGACAATGGACGCTATGCGTCGCTGTTTCATTTGCAGGCTGAAGGGTACAAATGAGATTTATTTTCATTTTAAAATTCATATAGAGAGCCAAACGTAAACAATAGTGACACTTCCCCGCGTATTATCGATAATAAATTGATCGAATAGTATATTCAAAGCATCCTAAATCCGGGGTACAGGGTGCCTGAAAATGAAAATGGTTAACAAAATCAGCTTTAAATATGCAGCCGCTTTTACAACAGTTGCTCTATCATTATTAGCTGTTGTAGCTGCTGACTTTTTACTTGTGAATATGGCAAAAGATAAATTTCATGAAGTTGTTGATATTTATTTACCTGCTATGTCAACCACTCTTAATGCTGACAGAGATCTTTATCAAGCTCGTGTAGCTGAAATTGAATATGTTCTCACTTCCTCTTCTTCAAGCAGAAGTGCTCAGCTATTAGCCAGCTATGAAGAAAATGCGCAACAAGCTTACGACCGGATGCAGGCGTACTTTCAAAGCATGCAATCTCACCCTGAGCTTTTAGCACAACTCTCTAATTTTGAAACCACTTATAGCAAGTGGAAGCAAGAAAGCAGCCGTGTTTTTGAGCTTCATCAATCAGGTGATATCAATAGCGCTTTAGATGTTCTTTCAGGCTCATCTTTTGAAAGCTTTGAAGAATTGCGCTCCCTGTACGACATTTCAGGACAAAATGTTGAAGCAGTAGTATTAGCCACTGAGTTAGCGGTAGCCGACAGGATAAAACTACAACAAACCTCTACATTAATTTTTTCTTTAGCAGTGTTCGCTCTCGTCATGTTGGTAGCAGTCATGGGGCCTAAAATGATGTCCAGAGCAATACAACAAGTAAGCGCAAGAATTCAAGAAATTACTGAAGGTGATGGCGACTTAACGGCGCGCATTCAAAGCCAACGCAGAGATGAAATTGGCGAACTAGCTCATCAGTTCAACGCTTTTATTAAGCGTATCGACGACACGCTGCAGTCCGTCAGCCAGAGCACTGTGAGCCTTCAACACGCCTCTACGGAAATTGCCAAGGGCAGCCAGGAGCTAGCCTCGCGCACTGAACAAGCTGCGGCCAACTTACAGCAAACGTCTGCCTCTATGGAGCAAATTGCGGCGGTGGTGAACAATGCTTCGGAGTCTGCCCAACAAGCCAACCAGCTTGCACTATCGACCCGCGACATTGCACATCAAGGTTTGAATGCCATGCAAAGCGTTCAGAAAACCATGGGCAGCATTAGCGAGTCGTCCAGCCAAATCGGTGAAATCGTGACCATGATTGAAAGCATTGCCTTTCAAACAAATATTTTGGCACTGAACGCCTCAGTGGAAGCGGCTAGAGCGGGAGAGCATGGCCGGGGCTTTGCGGTGGTCGCACAAGAAGTGCGCATTCTCGCCAGCCGCACCAGTGACGCGTCAAAGAGTATCTCTGAACTGATCAGTACCTCGGCGGAACGCACCCACTCGGGCGTCTCCCAAGTGAAAGCCGCCAGCGATACGCTGCACAGCATGATGCAAAGTATCGAGCGCGTCGCCGACGTGGTGGCAGAGATCAGCGCAGGAGCGAAAGAGCAGAGCGTGGGCATTGGTCAAGTCAATGACGCGGTGAACGAACTAGATAGCATGACGCAGCACAATGCCTCGATGGTGGAGGAGTCTAGCGCTGCCGCCGCTGAGCTGCGTGAACAGGCAGATCGACTCAGCACCTTAGTGGGCTCGTTTAAACTGAGTAACCACCAGCCCATCGTTGACTCAGGCCGTCGCGCCGCCCTTGATCAAACGAAGAAAAGCACACTACAGTTAGCCTCAACGCTACCTAGAAATTTAGTTCGTCAGCCTACCCCTGAATGGGAGTCTTTCTGATGATATTACCGACTAAGCCACTCGTTTAATCTAACGACTCTCTGCGTCTTCGGGCTCTTCCCCTGGCACCCGAAGACGCTTTTGCATTGCCAGTACAGGCCGTGCGTATGGTGCGCGAGTCATAACACCTATTCAAAGCAACCGCGCACTCACATGAAAGGACACATCATGCCGCCTAGTGCGTTAGTAATTGATGATGACGTCGATATCCAGCTGCTCGGCAAAATGCTGCTGAGTCGACATGGGTTTGATGTTTCCACCGCTGGGTGCTTGGGAGAGCTAGCGCGCAAACCTGCCCTGCTCAACACTAATCTGATCGTGCTTGATTTTGGCTTGGGGGATTTTACGGGGCTGGATATCCTCGACTATCTTTATGACCTAAAAATCAACGCCCCTATTCTGCTGCTAAGTAGTTGTAATAACGAAACGGCTGCTCACGCCATTGCCAAAGGCACTTCCAAGAGCCTGAAGATGTTAGGGTTCCTACCGAAGGCTCGGTTGATGACGGGCCTTAGCGATTTTATCAAGCAAATTGAGTCGTCACCGAAACCACCCACTGTGGGCGAGCTGGCGCAGGCCATCAAACAGCAGCACATCTGCTTGGCGTTTCAGCCTAAGGTCTCACTTATGACCGGCACGGTGCTAGGCGTGGAAGCGCTGGTACGCTGGGAAGACCCAGCGCGCGGCACCATCTATCCCGATAATTTTATTCCGCTAGCCGAGCGAAGTGGCCTAATGGTGCCTCTCACTTGGTGCATTTTAGAACTGGCTTTAGCGCAATTGTCCGCGTGGCACACCCGTGGGTTACCGTTGAGTATTGCCATTAATGTGCCCGCCGAGTTCGTTAAAGCTGAAAATATGTTGTCGATGTTCGATGAGCTGTGCGCCAAGCACACCATTGATATGACCAAAGTCACACTCGAGCTGACGGAGTCGGTGGGAGTGGAATGCTTAGGCTACGCACGCCATATTCTGGAAGAGCTTCGCAAGCGCGGGTGTAAGCTGGCATTGGATGACTTTGGGACGGGCTACTCCTCATTAACCCAACTCTACCGCTTACCTGTTTGATGAATTAAAAATTGACCGTAGCTTCGTATCGTTAATTGATAGCGAGCCTAGCCTGGATTTCTCACAGGGTATAAAAGAAAGCGGCTGAAAGTGTTAACGTTTCAGGGCCTTACACCAAAAACCAACACCAACAGCCGCTTCCAAAAT
>NZ_JAMZBE010000204.1:0-5027 GCF_024158645.1 Halomonas sp. 707B3 | reverse complement strand
GTCTATTTGCTGCTCTCCCGGGCAGGGCCATTAGGCTCGTTTGGGCTGCTGTTCACGCCCAGCGCCATGGTGATTGCTCAAGTCATCCTGGTGTTTCCGATTATCGCTGCGCTGACGCGCCAGCAGGTGGAAGCCCTGCACCATGAGTACGCCGAGCAGCTACGCTCGCTGGGGCTGACCCAGCTACGCATGATGCCCACCCTACTGTGGGATGCGCGCTTTGGCCTGCTGACGGTGATTCTAGCGGGCTTTGGCCGGGCCAGCGCCGAAGTGGGCGCGGTGATGATCGTCGGCGGCAATATCGACGGCGTGACTCGGGTGATGACCACCAGCATCGTGCTGGAGACCAGCAAGGGGGACCTTCCCCTGGCGCTCGGGCTGGGCATCGTACTGCTGACGCTGGTCACCCTCATCAATGCGCTGGCCCATGCGGTTAGTGAAGCGGCCAAGAGGCGGTTAGGATGAACGCACCGCTCACCTCCTCTTTCACCTCACTGGCCGATGTGCCAGCCCTGCACTTTCAGCAGGCGAGCTTTACCCATCGTGGTCACGCCTTGTTGGTGCCCACCACCCTCACGCTGTCTGGCTGTCAGCGCACGCTGATCATGGGGCCTAACGGGGCGGGTAAAAGTCTGTTCATGCGTTTGGCTCACGGTCTACTCCGCCCTAGCAGCGGCCAAGTTAGCTGGGAAGGCGCACCTCCCGTGCAGGCCATGGTGTTTCAGCGGCCGGTGCTGCTGCGTCGCTCGGTCATCGATAATCTGATCTACGCCCTGGCCGTCAAACGCGTGCCTCGCCGGGAGCGCAAAGCGCTCGCCTGGCAGGCACTGGAGAAGTTCGGCTTAGCAGCTCTGGCCAAGCGCCCCGCGCGGGTGCTGTCTGGCGGCGAGCAGCAGCGGCTCACCCTGGCCCGCGCTTGGCTGTTAACCCCTTCCGTGCTGTTTTTGGATGAACCCACCTCCGCCCTTGATCCCGCCGCCATTAAGGCGGTGGAAGATGCAGTGAATGAGTTTCACCAGAGCGGGACGCGCATCGTCATGACGACCCACGACCTACATCAGGCGAAGCGGCTCGCCGACGACGTGCTGTTTATGTACAGCGGCCAGGTGCTGGAGCACACCAGCGCCGAGCGATTTTTCGACACCCCGGCCTCCTCGCAGGCCAGGGCGTTTATCCGGGGCGAACTGGTTTGGTGACCCCCACTCAGCGTTGAACAAGACCCAAAGGAGCAGACCGTGAAGACAACGACCACGCTTATCACCGCCAGCGTATGCACGACCGCCTTGGCCTGGAGTGCTTCGCTACTCGCGGATGACGACTTCATTACACTCGCTTCCACGACGTCCACCGAGAACTCAGGACTGTTCGATGCCATCATCCCCACGTTCACCGAGGCCACCGGCATCGACGTGCGCGTGGTGGCCGTCGGCACCGGGCAAGCATTTGAGATCGGCCGCCGTGGTGATGCTGACAGCCTGCTAGTACACGATACGGCAGGCGAGGAGCAGTTCGTGGCGGACGGTTACGCCACGGAGCGTTTAGACGTCATGTATAACGACTTCGTGATCGTAGGCCCCAGCGACGACCCGGCAGGCATTAGCGACAGCGAGAGCGTGGCAGACGCCTTTGCGCGTATCGCCGAGAGCGGGTCACCATTTGCCTCACGAGGCGATGACAGCGGCACGAACCGCGCCGAACTGCGTTTGTGGGAAGATGCAGGTGTAACACCCCAAGGCGAATGGTACCGCGAGCTGGGTAGTGGCATGGGCCCGACCCTAAACACCGCTGCGGGTATGGACGCCTACACCTTTACCGACCGCGCCACCTGGGTCGCATTCGATAATCCGCAAAACCTCACGCTGCTGTTCGAAGGTGACGAAGCGCTGTTTAACCAGTACGGCAGCCTGCTGCTATCGGAAGAACGCCACCCGCACTTAAAGCATGATTTAGCCGCTCAGTGGCACCAGTGGCTCGTATCTGAGGAGGGTCAGCAGGCGATTGCTGACTTCGAGGTAGGCGGCCAACAGCTGTTTTTCCCTAACGCCAAGTAGTCCTTTGCAGAAGAGCCTTTGGCGGTATTGGCATACACCGCCACTGAGGCAAACGCAACAAGGCCTGCTGCACTATGTGCAACAGGCCTTTGTTTTAGGACTATGATTTAGATAACGCGACGTCAGCTCAGCGGCTCAGCAATTCGCGAATATCCTTTGCTTCCCAATGGGGAAAGTGCTTGCGTACCAGCGCGTTCAGGTCGCGCTCAAAGGCAGCCCAATCGGTGGTAGCGGCCTGTTCACGGGCGTTAGCCACGCCGCGAATCATACCGGCACCTACCGTCACGTTGGTCAAACGGTCAATCACGATAAAACTGCCGGTACCCGGGCTAGTACGGTAGTCGTCTACCGGAATGGACGCCGTTAACTCCACCTCGCAGCGGGCGATGGCGTTCAGCCCCAGTGAATCGGTAGCGTGCTTTTCCAGCGTATTAACGTCGATCTGGTACTCAATGGCACTCACCTGCCCCGCTAAGTCGCGGGTGGCGAGCTTGATGTCGTAGAGCTTGCCGGGCGTGAGAGCGTCTTCATGCAACCACACGATATCAGCGTTGAACACGTTAGAGAGCGGAATTTCAGCATCGGCGCTCACGATCCAGTCGCCACGGGAGATATCAATTTCATCCTCCAGGGTGACGGTAATCGCTTGGCCGGGGTAGGCTGCGTCTAAATCGCCATCGAAGGTCACCACGCGAGCCACGCGGGACGTTTTACCGGAAGGCAGCGCTTTGACCGCCTGGCCTGGGCGCAACACACCGGCCGAGAGCGTGCCGCAATAGCCGCGGAAGTCCAGGTTGGGGCGGTTGACGTACTGCACCGGCAAACGCAGATCGGTGAGGTTTTGATCGCGGCTGATTTCGACGCTCTCCAGCAGCTCAATCAGCGTTTTGCCTTCGTAGCGCTGGCTATCGTCAAAGTACCAGGGCGTTTGCTCGCTGGGGTTGACCACGTTGTCGCCGTTGAGTGCCGACATCGGCACGAAGCGGATATCCGGGGCTTGCAGGTTCTTAGCGAACGCCCGGTACTCCTCGACAATCTCGTTAAAGCGCGCTTCTGAGAAGCCCACCAAATCCATCTTGTTGACCGCAATGACTAAGTGCTGAATGCCCAGTAGGTCGGCAATGAAACTGTGGCGGCGTGTCTGGGTCTGCACGCCGTAGCGCGCGTCGATCAGAATAATCGCCAAGCTTGCGGTGGAGGCACCGGTCGCCATGTTACGGGTGTACTGCTCATGCCCAGGGGTATCGGCAATAATGAACTTGCGCTTTTCTGTGGAAAAGAAGCGGTAAGCCACATCAATGGTAATGCCCTGCTCCCGCTCGGACTGTAGGCCGTCCACTAGCAAAGCAAGATCCACCGCATCCCCAGTGGTGCCGCTGGTTTTAGATGCCTTGGTAATCGCTGCCAACTGATCTTCAAAGATCATTTTGGAGTCGTGAAGCAGCCGCCCGATCAGGGTGGATTTACCATCGTCGACGCTGCCGCAGGTAATAAAGCGCAGCAGGTCTTTGTTTTCGTGCTCGTGCAGGTATTGCTCGATGTTATCGGCAATTAACGTTGACTGGTGCGCCATTAGAAGTACCCCTCACGCTTTTTCTTCTCCATGGAGCCGGCCTGATCGTGGTCGATGGCACGGCCGCTGCGCTCACTGGTTTTGGTCAACAGCATCTCTTGGATAATTTCCGGCAGCGTTGCTGCTGTGGATTCCACCGCGCCGGTGAGCGGGTAGCAGCCCAGGGTTCTAAAACGCACCCACTTCTCCTCCGGCACCTCGCCTGGGGCCAATGGAAGGCGGTCATCGTCTACCATGATCTGCATACCGTCGTGCTCAACCACCGGACGTTTGGCGGAGTAGTACAGCGGCACAATCGGAATCGACTCAAGGTAGATGTACTGCCAAATATCCAGCTCGGTCCAGTTGGAAAGCGGGAAGACGCGAATCGATTCGCCTTTATTGACCTTGGCGTTATACACGTTCCAAAGCTCAGGGCGCTGATTTTTGGGATCCCAACGGTGGTACTTGTCGCGGAAGGAGTAGACGCGCTCTTTGGCACGGGAGGCTTCTTCGTCACGACGCGCACCGCCGAAGGCAGCATCAAACCCATACTTATCCAGCGCCTGCTTGAGCGCCTGGGTTTTCATAATGTCAGTGTACTTCGCGCTACCGTGATCAAAGGGGTTGATGTTAGCTGCCCGCCCCTCTTCGTTGGTGTGCACAATCAGCTCCATGCCCGCCTCTTCCGCCATACGGTTGCGGAAAGCGATCATTTCGCGGAATTTCCAGGTGGTGTCCACGTGCATCAACGGAAACGGCGGCGTGCCAGGGTAAAAGGCTTTACGCGCTAGGTGCAGCATCACCGAGGAGTCTTTACCGATGGAGTACATCATCACCGGATTGCGAAACTCTGCCGCTACTTCCCGGATGATATGGATCGATTCAGCTTCGAGCTGCTTCAGGTGGGTCAGTCGGGCGGCATCCGGTGCGATGGGCACCTCTTGCGTCGCCGCCGACGGCGCAGAAAACTGGTTCATTACCTACTCCCTCACAAAACGGTGCTTGCTTTTATGGGTAGAGTAACGCTATGCCAATAATAACCCAAAAGAATTAATAACTATCTTTTTATACCTATAACGCCTAACAGGCTCTTTAGACAACCACACGCTCAATCCAGGTCTGCCACTCGTGAGCGTTGAAGTCGACCACGCGATAGCCAGGGCGTGAGGCTTCATCGATGGCAAACTGCTCCGCTCCCGGCAAAAACTGGTCAGCCATGGCGGGGCAACCGTAGACACCAATATCGGTGCCAGCTGCTTGATGATGCTGGGCGTAGGCTTGGTGAGCATGGCCAAACAGGATCATTTTCACCTGCGGATAAGCACTGAGTAACTGCCAAAAAGCGTCGCGGTCTTGCAAGCCAATGGCATCCATCCAGGCAGCACCTACGTCCACAGGCGGGTGGTGCATGGCAATAAGAG
>NZ_JAMZBE010000203.1:0-5056 GCF_024158645.1 Halomonas sp. 707B3 | reverse complement strand
CGACATGGCCCCTGCTACCAACCCCGCCACACCCGCCAATACAATATCGCTTTGCGTGGTAGAGGCTGCTGCTACCCCAAGAATCAGACTGCTGGTAGAGACAATGCCATCGTTAGCGCCCATCACCGCTGCCCGTAGCCAGCCAGCACGATGAGAGCGGTGGTGTTCTTTGTGGTTCATGGAGCAACCTCTTGAGGACCTGGGTTCAGCTTAGTTGATATTAGGTGAAGTCTTGCCCCCGGGCACTAGCTATAACGAAGCCCAGCTAATGATCCGAACAAGCGTCCTATGAGGCTCACGGTGCAATTCAGAGTGGTTCAGTAGAGCGTGCGTTTGTCATGTTAGGCAGGTAAGGTCTTACATGGCTTTATCTATCAAGGTGTAATTATGTTGCGCTATTCATTGATAACGACGCTAACGCTATTAGCGGCTTCGTCTACCACTGCCGTAGCGGCGAGCGATACACCGCTTACTCAGCAGCTTAACGACTTGAAAAATTTCCAAGTGATAGCCCATCGCGGAGCAAGCGGGCATGCGCCGGAAAGCACATTAGCGGCCTACGAGCTGGCCCATGAGTGGGGCGTGGATTATCTGGAGCTGGATGCTCAGCTAAGCGCTGATGGCGAGGTGGTGATCTTCCACGATGGCACCCTTGAACGCACCAGCGATGGCGAAGGCCATATCCATGATTACACCCTGGCTGAGTTAAAAGCGCTGGATACCGGCTCGTGGTTTCACGAAGCGAATCCCGAGTATGCAGATACGGATTTTTCCGGCACGCAGATCCTGACGCTTAACGAGCTGTTCGACCACTTTGGTCAAACGACGCGTTATTACATCGAAACAAAATCCCCTGACCTCAACCCTGGCTTGGAAGAGGCATTGGTGGAGCGTCTTGAAGCCTACGATATGATTAATGAAGGCCGAGTATTGGTGCAGTCGTTTGACCAGCAAAGCCTGCTCAAACTACAGGCGCTCAACCCTAACCTGCCGTTAATTCAGCTGCTGTGGTACTCACCTAGCGAGCAAAACAGCGAACAGCTGGTGGAGTGGCAAAACACTACTCCAGGGCCAAGTGAGATTAACGACGCTGACTTTCAGGCCATTGCCGAGTATGCAGCAGGGATTGGCACCAACGCGATCTATCAGGGCAACGAAGTGATTGATGCGGCCTTTATTCGCCAAGCCCAAGCTAATGGCCTGCCGGTACACGTTTACACCATCAATGAACCAGATGAGATGCAGCGTTTAATGGCGCTGGGGGCGAACGGCCTGTTTACCGACTACCCCGACCGCCTGCTTGAGTTAGTAGACTAATCACCCGCATTGACGCCTTTAGGAGGTCGCACCGGAGGAGGTGAACTCCTGCGGTGTCACGCTGGCGAATTTCTCTACAAAAAACACCAGGGTTTCAGGATGCCGAAAGCGCCTTTCAAAGGTTTCCTGCCCACTCTCTGAGCGGCGCGTTATCCGAGCGTGGTAGGCACTGCCTACCTTAGCCACATTAACGCTATTTTCATGGCCAAGCTCTCGGTGCACGGCGGTCACCGTCGCTTTAGTCTCGAGCATTGTTGCAAGCCTTTGCGCGGTAGAACGCTCTTCATCAGTCGCCCACAGCGGCTGGTCGCGGTTGCCATAATGGTAAAGCAGCACCGCCAGTAGCATGGCGAAGATACTGCTGGTGAGCATCCAAGTCAGTAAAACACCAGAAACAGGCATGGTCAGCATAATGACTAGCTGTACCACGCTGCCCACCACAAACACCCCTGCCAGCGGCCGCCACATACGCTGACTCATGACACTGCGCTTTAAAACATACCCCCACAGCCCGACCACGCCCAACGCACCAAAAAAGAGGTATGCCATGGCAAGAGGCGTTCCGCCGCCGGAAAACACGGCCACGATACCTATCACAGGTAGCAGGCTATAAAGCCCGGCCAGTAGAACGTAGGCACGCTGAAGGGACATAGGATGACTCCTTATTTCATGGTAAAGCCGCGTTTCACCAAGAAATCACGCATATGGGGGCGCAGCTTGCTATCAAACAGAGGGGTTAGGTTGTGCGACCAATCACTATTTTTATTGCCGCTACTACGAGATTGATAGTACGCCTGCATGGTGTCGTCAAAGGCGGCTACATGGTCACTATCATCAGTGTAGTAGTCCTCTTTAAGAATCGCTTCAACGGGCAGTCGCGGCTTCACCTCTGGCTGGTGGGCGGGGTACCCAAGGCACATACCAAACACTGGGTAAACATGAGCGGGCAGACGCAGTAGTTCGCTCACCGCATCTGGGTTGTTACGAATGCCGCCGATATAGCAAATACCCAGCCCTTCCGATTCGGCAGCTACGGCCACATTTTGTGCCATGAGCGCGGTATCCACCGTGGCGACAAGCAGCTGTTCCGTCATACCGCGCTCAACGTTGGCGCCCGTGCGGGCGGAAGCTTCTGTTGGGCGCTTCATATCGGCACAGAAGACTAGAAACGCCGCACTGCTAGCGACATAGCCCTGCCCGCCTGCCAGCTCGGCAATGGCTTCACGGTTATCCGGATCTTTCACATGAATCACCGTGTACGCCTGTACATGGCTAGACGTGGCAGCGGCCTGCCCTGCTTTAATCAGCTCTAACAGCAGGCCGTGGGGGATCTCTTGATCAGTGAATTTACGAATCGAACGGTGGGAATTCAGTAGCTTAATCACGTCATTCATAACATTTTCCTCTTCAGTGCTTTTCGATAAGCGGGTTAGCGTTTGCGACGATAAAACAGGCCTTGCTTACACTCTCGCTGGGCCTCAACGTCGCCACGAATCTGCGCATGACTGATCAGCGCAAAAATAAACGTACCGCCAATCACGTTACCGGCCAGCGTAGGCAGCGCAAAGCCCACCACCGCGTCGTACCAAGAAATATGACCATCGAACACCAGATACAGCGCTTCACTGGTGCCGACGATGATGTGGGTAAACTCACCAATCGCCATGACATAGGTGACGATAATAATGATCCATACCTTCGCCTGATCGGCGGCGGGAATCAGCCACACCAGCGTCGCAATCATCCAGCCAGCAAGAATCCCCTTAGAGAACATTTCCATTGGCGTGTTCGCCATCATGTGTTCACCTAAGGCAATAAAGGCTTGATGGGTAGCCTCATCAAACATCGGCATATGCAGAAAGGTAAATGAGGAGAGCGCAGCGCCAAGCAGGTTACCTACCAGTACCACCCCCCACAGCCGACCCAGAGCGCCAACATTGGGCAGCGTTGGGTGGCTCATTACGGGTAAAACGGCGGTGACCGTATTTTCGGTAAATAGCTGCTGCCGGGCTAAAATGACAGCGATAAAACCGACGGTATAACCAATACACTCCACCAAAAAGCCAATATCCGTTTCCGGCAAGTGGGCATGCATAACACCCCGCGCCACCATTGAGAAGCTCATGGAAATACCGGCTGCAATGGCCGACCAGAGCAGCGCCATGGAATCGCGGGAGAGTTCTTTTTGCCCTTCTAAGCGTAGGTGCTGATGAACTACCGCCGCCCTGGAAGGCAGCTTAGCTTCACGCTCCTCTTTGGGGGAACTGGCGTCCTGTACCGAGGTATCACGCTGCGAACTCTCTTCGCCGTGCTCTTCCCCACCTTCAAAATTATCATCCGCTTGATGATGCTGGCTCATGGTTGCTCTCTCCCTGATAAGTCATCAGCGTAACCGTATTGTCTACACTTGGGTAGACGGTCAATGTGGTTAACACTGAGTTGTTAACGTACGGTGGTTAAAGAATTTTTACGTGATGTTGCACGCGTGAAAGTGAACGCTCGCTATACTGCTAATAACCCACTGAGCCCAATAACGATGCTAGGAAGCCGATATGTCAAACGCCTCTCACTCCCCGTCAGGTCAGGCATGGAATGCCGACCGGTACGCGGAACATGCCAGCTTTGTTCCTGATCTTGGCCATGACGTGGTCAAGCTGCTCTCGCCCCAGCCAGGGCAGCGCATTCTGGATCTTGGCTGCGGCGAAGGTGCATTAACTGAGCGCATTATGCAGCTAGGTGCCGATGTACTGGGTATCGATGCCTCTGCTGATATGGTGGCCGCCGCCCAAAAACGTGGCGTAACGGCACGAATCATTGACGGCCACCAGTTGCCCTTTGACCATGAGTTCGATGCGGTATTTAGCAATGCAGCACTGCACTGGATGCTGGACCCTCAAGCAGTGCTGGCCGGAGTAAAACGGGCACTGAAGCCCGGCGGGCGTTTCGTAGCGGAATTTGGCGGCCATGGCAACGTGGCCGCCATTTGCACTGCGCTCATTGCCTCGCTGCAGTTTCGCGGCATTAGCTCTAAAGGCCGCCACCCTTGGTATTTTCCAACCACCAAGGAGTATGGCAACCTGCTTCAAACGGTTGGCTTCCGTGTGGATAGCATTGAACTCATCCCCCGCCCAACGCCGCTGCCTGATGGCATGGCGAGCTGGCTAGAGACGTTTGCCAGCCCCTTCTTCCACGGGCTGGAAGATGATCTGAAAGACGCTATTTTCGATAACACGCTGAATCTGTTGGCCCACAGCCTAAGCGACGGCCAAGGTAACTGGACAGCGGATTATGTGCGCATCCGGGTGGTTGCCCACACTTAATCTGGCCCTTCTTAACCTCTCTCTTTAATCACATCTGGGGCAGCTAGTAAGCCGCCCCAGATGTTGTAGTGAGCGTGGCGGGTTAAAACTCGTCCCAGTCGTCGTTACTATTCACCGTTTGCGGGGCAGCAGGTTTGACAGCCGGGCGACGCTGTTGCGCCTCTAACGCAGGCGGGGCTGCGGGTTGCTCGCTGCCTTCCGCCAACCGGAAGGTGGCCATCAACGTCGCCAGCTGGCTCGCCTGCCCCTCCAACGCGTTAGCTGCTGAGCTGGTTTGCTGTACTAGCGCAGCGTTCTGCTGCGTCACCGAGTCCATTTCTGTCAGCGCGGCGTTGATCTGCTCGATGCCGCTATTCTGCTCGCGGGTGGCGGTGGAGATTTCACCCATCAGCGTGGTGACTTGGCGAATGGCGTCGACG
>NZ_JAMZBE010000202.1:0-5092 GCF_024158645.1 Halomonas sp. 707B3 | reverse complement strand
TCCCCTTCCTTTCCGTCGCTAGACGGCAGCGCAAGCTGAGGGAGGGGAGGATGTCAAGGCTGTAGATTAAGCTTCACCTAGCAGCCCTAAGCTGGCGGCGGGGGCTTGGCGTCGTAGGCTGTAGGAGAGCGCGTGGCCGATGATACCTATCAGCAGCGCGCCGCCGATGGGGAGTGCTAGCCATAGGCCGAGGTGCAGGCGTGGGGTTAAATCGAGCCAGTAGAGGTAGAGCGCGGCAGTAGCCAGTTCCGCCAGGACCGCCCCTAGCAGGCCGCTGGCGAATCCGAGCAGCGCGTATTCAGCCCCTTGCACGCGGGAGATCATCCGGTTGCCTGCACCAAATACCCGCAGTAGGCCACTTTCATGGGCGCGTACCGGGCGGCTGGCGGTGAGCGCGGCGTAGAGCACACTCACGCCCGCCAACAACACCAGAATTAGCACAAGCTCTACCGCGCGAGTCACTTGGGTCAATACATCGCGCACCTGCCCTAGGATGGCATCTACGTTGAGCAGCGAGACGCCGGGGAAGTCGCTAACCAGCTCGCGCACCAAGCCCTGCTCTTCGTCTGGCAGATGGAAAGCGGTAATGAAGCTATGGCCGAACGATTCCAGCACGCCGGGCGGGAAGATCACGAAGAAATTCGGGTTAAAGCTATCCCAGTTCAGGCTGCGCAGGCTTTCGATGCGCGTTTTGATGCTGTCGCTGCCTACGGCGAAGGTGATTTCGTCCCCTAAGCCCAAACCAAGACGCTCAGCCAAACCATCCTCCACCGAAATGGGAACAGTTTCTGAGTCGCTAGAAGGCGTCGCGTCCACTTCGCTCATCCAGCCTTCTGGCTCACTGGCGGGTGTGAACCACTGCCCTGCCACCACTTGGTTGCCTTCGGGTAGTTCGGATTGCCACGTCAGGTTAAGTTCACGGCGCAGCGAGTTGTCGCCTCGGGCATCGGCGGGCACCGCATCTCTGGGCGCTTGTCCGTTAATCTCGGTAATACGCCCACGCACCATGGGGTAAAGGGTGCTTTGGGTATCGACCCGAGGTGCCACCGCTTGCTCGAACGCATCCCGCTCGCCGGGCTGAATGTTGATGGCAAAGTAGTTGGGGGTGTCTTCTGGCAGTTGATGTTGCCAAGTAGTGAGCAGATCCCCACGCACCTGGACGATCATCGCCATGGCAAAAAACGTGACCGAAAATGCCAGCAGTTGGCCAAGCCCCGCCTGCTTGCGGCGGGCCAGTTGACGCCCGCCCAAGCGAAATGCCTGAACCCACTCGCCGCCGCCCTTAAGGCGCTGCACGGCGCGGAGTAAACCATTTAACAACACGGAACTGACGCCCCACAGCAGCGCAAGCAGCGCCGAGCCGCCAATCAGTAGGGCGAGGGCCAGAGAGAAACTGCCGGAGTAGAGCCACAGCAGGCCACCAAACACCGTACCGGCCACGCCGACTACTAGCCAAGCGGCGGGCGGTAACGGGTCCAGCTCTCGGCGCAGGACTTTAAGCGCGCTCACCTGCTTGATACGCAGCAGCGTTGGCCCTGCAAACCCGACCAGCACCGCTAGCGCGGTGAAGATGCCGAGCCACAGCGGCATAATGCCAGGGGGTGGCAGCGTCATGGGCAGAAAGCTCGTTAATAGCCACAGCAGTACGGCTTGGCCGACCAAGCCCAGCAGCGCGCCAATGAGGGAGGCCATGAATGCCAACCCAATCAGTTGCAGGCTGAAAATCGTCACAAGCTGATACTGGCTGGCACCAAAGCAGCGCAGCAGCGCGGCGGTATCCAGGTGACGCTCTACGTAGCGGCGGGTCGACATAGCAACCGCCACCCCAGCCAACAGCACCGCTGCTAATCCGGCAAGGCCTAAGTAGCTTTCCGCACGTTGCAGGGCATTACCCAACTGCGGGCGGTCTACCCGCACATCACGCACCTCTACGCCGTCGCGCCGTAGCTGTGCCAACAAGCCTTGCACCTGATCTAACGCAGCGGGCGGCCCGGCGGCGAGCAGTTCAAACTCAATGCGCGACCCTGGCTGCACCAGGCCAGTGGCCTCAAGGTCAGCGGTATTGAGCATCAAGCGCGGGTTAAAGTTACCAAAACCTGCGGATTGGTCCGCTTCGCGTTCGATAATTCCGCTAATAGTCAGCTCCGTTTGCCCCACCTGCACGCGGTCGCCAATCTCTATCTCGATCAGCTCGGCTAACCGTGGGTCTGCCCAGGCTTCGCCTGCAGGTGGGCCAGAGGCGATTTGCTCAACGCCGTTGCCCCTATCTACGTGAGAAACACCGTAGTGCGGGTACACGTCATCCACCGCTTTGAGGCTGGCGGGCTGGAAGCGCTCCCCCTGGCTGATCATGGAGACCAGACCCACTTGGTCGCTCAGTGTAAAACCCGCCTGCTCTAGCGTATTGCGCAGCTCTTCAGGGAAAGGGTCGCGCTGTTCAAGCACTAAATCGCCCCCCAACATCTGCCCGGCTTGGCGCTCAAGGCCGCGCTCCAAGCGATCAAGAAAGAAGGCAATCATGGTGGACGCGGCCACCGCCAGAACCAGCGCCACAAACAGCGCCTGTACATCCGTCGCACGCAGGTCGCGCTTTAAGCTCCGAGCGGCCAAACGCCAGTTGATATCACTCATCGCCTTCCCCGCTGTTGGCTGGGGCTGGCTCGAACGGGACGAGCTGGCCGTTGGTCAGACGCAGGCAGCGGTCGCAGCGGCGCGCTAAGGCGTGGTCGTGGGTGACGAGAATCAGCGTCGTGCCCGCTTCTTTATTCAACGTGAAGAGCAGGTCGATGATCTGCGCGCCGGTATCCGGGTCCAGGTTGCCAGTCGGCTCATCGGCAAACACCAGCTCAGGGTCGGTCACGAAGGCACGCGCAATGGCGACACGCTGCTGTTCACCGCCAGAGAGCTGTTTGGGCTGGTGGGAAGTCCGCTCGCCAAGCCCTACACGCTCCAACCACTGCTGAGCAGTACGGGTTTCTCCGGCGCGGGGAGAGAGTTCTAGCGGCAGCAGCACGTTTTCCAGCGCGCTGAGGGTCGGCAACAGCTGAAAGTTTTGAAACACGAACCCCACTCGCCCTGCCCGCAGTGCGGCGCGGCCATCTTCATCCAGGCGGCTCAGCGCATGGCCGAAAAGCGTCAACTCACCGTCGCTGGGCGTATCCAACCCGGCCAACAGGCCTAGCAGCGTCGACTTACCCGCCCCGCTTTTACCCAAAATAGCCACGCTCTCCCCCGCCGCCACGCTTAACGACAGGTCGTGTAAAATGGTTAGCGTGCGTTCACCGCTGGTCACTCGTTTGGCCAGCTTTTCCGCGTGCAGCACTGGCTGGCTCACCGCTTCATGGGGAACCTTCTGGGCCGCTGATGAGTCGGTGTTGGACGAAGCCGCATCTTGGGTCGTGGTATTGGATATTGGGTCAGAGGAGTGAGGCATGAAACGTGGATTCCCTTTAGCAATTCAAAAACAAGCAATTCAAAAACTGTTTCGTCAGACACTGGCCTTTCAGCGGGGGCAAACGGCCACCCGGCGTGGTGTGTCTAGCGCCGTCATGCTGATCATATTCTTGGGTGCTGCCCCTTTATACGCCAACACGTCTGAAGAGCACCTACCAACGCTCCTCGTGATGGGCGACAGCTTGAGCGCGGCGTACGGTATTGAGCAGGAGCAGGGCTGGGTCACGCTGCTGGCAGAGCGCCTTGACGGTGAAGCGCACGTCGTCAATGCCAGCATTAGCGGCGAGACCACCTCAGGCGGTGCCCAGCGATTTGCCGATATTATCGGACAGCAGCAGCCGGGTATCGTTCTTTTAGAGCTGGGCGGCAACGATGGCCTGCGCGGTTTACCACCGGCCCAAATGCGCGCCAATCTCGCCACCATGATTGAGCAGAGCCAACAAGCCGATGCTGAGGTACTGTTGCTGGGTATCGATATTCCGCCTAATTACGGTCAAGCCTACCGCGATGCATTTACCAGTGTCTTTCATTCGCTCGCGGATGAGTACGATATTCCGCTGGTGCCCTTCTTGCTGGAAGATATCGCGCTTAATAAACAGCTGATGCAGAGCGATGGTATTCACCCCACTGCCGAGGCCCAACCCATTATCCTAGATAACGTATGGCCTGAGCTTGAATCCATGCTGGAAGAGACGTATCAGGCTTCTTCTCAGTAGTATACTTTGCGCACGGCACTGACTCGCTGGGCAACCCCATTTTTTCATGCCTTGCACGCATGTAGTCTAAGAACTACAATATCTTTATGCTCGCTATTAAACAAACCGACACTTACCGACGGTGGGAACGCAAGCTCCGCGATTCGCGCGCCAAAGCACTGATTGCCGCCCGTATTTTCAGGCTGGCCAACGGATTGACTGGCGATGTAAAACCCGTTGGTCAAGGCATCAGTGAACTGCGTATTCATCATGGCCCAGGATATCGTGTCTATTTTAAACAACGCGGTAATGAGCTTGTCATCCTGTTGTGTGGTGGCGATAAAAGCACTCAGCAAAACGATATCGATACAGCGCAGCGTCTGGCAGCAGAATGGGAGGAATCATGAGCGATAAGATTTACGACTATGACCCAGCAGCAGCCTTAGAGAACGATGAAGCCATCGCGCTCTTTCTCGCTGATGCGCTGGAAACCGGAGATGCCACTTATGTTGCTAAAGCGATGGGTATCGTAGCGCGCGCTAAAGGAATGACAGAGCTTGCTCGCGAAACCGGCCTCTCCCGTGAGCAGCTCTATCGTTCGTTCAGCGAGCAAGGCAATCCAACGCTGAAGACGATGTTGGCCGTCATGCGTGCACTGGGTATGGACTTGACGGCAAAACCACACCAAGAAGAACCAGCAGCATAAAACATTGCCTTTGTGTTTGATCTGACCAAGCGCTTTGCCGTAATAATTTCCTTCCCGAATATCTGAAAACGTTTGGATGCCAATAGGCAGCTTGCGGCGGTTGGCGTTGGGCACGGTGGCTTCCTGCGGTCCACATACATTATCAATCAGCGCGAAAAACCGCTTACTTTTAGTGAGCGGATGGATAGCGCGGCATCCGCAGGATGCCCTTGCTGATGATTTGCACAGTGCTATACTA